>JAZSAB010000121.1:0-5000 GCA_045601675.1 Faecousia sp. | reverse complement strand
GCTATGAGGAAAGCGACCTGACGGGTCTTTCCGGTGTGTTTACCCGGTTCGTCATCGAAAAGGACAAGATCATCCTGGACCGCAGCGGAAGACTTTCTTCCAAGATGGTATTCCAGGTTGGCGTGAGCCACGATTCCCTTTACCAGGTGGAATTCGGCGCGCTGATGATCACCGTTTGCGCTACCCGGGTGGATGCCCGGATCGGCGAGAGCGGCGGCACGGTGGATCTCGTTTATAATATCGAGATCGAGCAGAACGCCGCCGGTGTCATCGACTACCATTTGGAAATCAAAGACAAATAAGAAACAGGCTATCCGATTCGGATAGCCTGTTTTTGCGCCGTCATGGCACAGCGCAATGAGGAGGGCGCAGTTACTGCGCGGGAAGGAAGTCTGTGGGATCTACCGCGGTGCCGTTGCAGCTGACACTAAAGTGCAGGTGATCGCCGAGGGCGGTCTCCAGCAGAGCGGTCTGCCCGACAGTGCCGATGGCCTCGCCGGCACTTACTGCCTGACCGGGGGATACCAAAGTGTTTTCCCCAAGGCTTGCGTAACGGGTGGTATAGCCGCCGTCGTGACGGATCACCACGGTCTTGCCCATGGTATCGTCATCATAGACGGAATACACCGTGCCGGCTGCCGCTGCGCAGACCTCCGTACCGGCATTTGCGGCAATGTCGATGCCGTCGTGTGTGCGCCAGTCTCTGGTGGTCTGATTGTAGGCAAGGCAGTCTACCGCGTAACCGGAGATGGTGTCACCGGAGAGGGGAGAGACGGTCTTGATGGTCTTGGGAGTAGGCGCAGTGGGCTCGACCGTAGGTGTTGTACTGTCGCCGGGTGTGGTGGCAACCGCCTGGACACCGTGGTTGGATACATCGTCGTTTGGCTGCTTGGAAATGGATGCGTCGTTGGGGTTTGCGTTTCGGTAATACAGATAGCCGGAAATCCCGATTGCGGTGGCGCACAGGATCAGGGCTATGTAGTAGCCCTTACCGCTGATGCTGCCGGTGAATTTTTTCTTGCTCATTTTTAAGCACCTCCGTGATCCAGTATTACCAATGTTTAGCAATTTATACGGGATACCCCATTCTTTTCATAAAAAACCTTGACATTTTCTGCCACGCTCCATATAATGAATAAGGTTAAATTGTCGAGATTTTGAGTATGGCAAACAGCAACCGCTGTTTTGTCATACTCTTTTTTTGTTTTAGGAGGAGAAAACATGTATGATGTTGTGATCGTCGGCTGCGGCGTGATCGGCGCTGCCTGCGCCTACACCCTTTCTAAGTATCAGCTGAAGGTGGCTGTGCTGGAAAAGAGCAATGATGTGGCAAACGGCACCACAAAAGCCAATTCCGCCATTATCCATGCCGGCTACGACCCCCATCCCGGGACACTGATGGCAAGAGTCAATGTGGAAGGAAACCGGATGGTTGAGGAGCTTTGCGAAAAGCTGGATGTTCCCTACAAGAAGCCCGGCAGCCATGTGCTTGCCTTTAACGAAAGCGAAGTAAAGACCCTTCAGGAGCTTTACCGCCGCGGCACAGAAAACGGCGTTCCCGGCATGAAGATCCTGAGCGGTGACGAAGCAAGAGCTATGGAACCTAACCTTGCGGATACCGTGGTCGCGTCCCTCTGGGCGCCCTCTGCGGGCATTGTTTCTCCCTGGGAGCTGACCCTGGCTCTCATCGAAACTGCCGTGAGAAACGGCGTGGAGCTGTTCCTGGACAACGGTGTGACCGCCATCGGGAAAACCGGTGATACTTTTAAGGTCACAACCCCCGGCGGCGTCTTCGAAACCCGGTATGTGCTCAATGCCGCCGGTGTCCACTGCGAGGATATTGCCAATATGGTCGGCACCGCACCTTTTAAGATCCAGGCAAACAAGGGCGAGTACTTCCTTCTTGATAAATCCGAAGGCAGCCGTGTAAGCTCCGTGATCTTCCAGTGCCCCAACGAAAACGGCAAGGGCGTTCTTGTATCTCCCACGGTCCACGGAAATCTGATCGTTGGACCTAGCGCGGAAAATGTAGACGATCCCGACGGCACCCCCAATACCGCTGACGGACTGGCATTTGTCCGTGAAAAGGCGGTCCTTTCCGTTCCCTCTGTCTCTTTCCGTGAGAATATCCGCAACTTCACCGGCATCCGCGCCAACCATAAGCGCGATGACTTCATCCTGGAAGAGAGCAAAGACGCAGAAGGACTTTATCACCTGGCGGGCATCAAGAGCCCCGGTCTTTCCTCTGCGCCTGCCATCGCTCTGGAGATGCTCAAGTGGCTGAAGACCAAGATGGTGCTTACCGAAAAGGCTTCCTATGTAGATAGCCGTAAGCGCATCCGCTTCAACGAGCTTTCTCCGGAAGAAAAGGCAAAGGTCATTGCGGAGAATCCCCTCTACGGACGGGTGATCTGCCGCTGCGAGACCGTTACCGAAGGTGAGATCGTGGATGCCATCCACTCTCCGGTGCCTCCTACCACTGTCAATGGCGTCAAGCGCCGTGTGGGTGCAGGTATGGGTCGCTGCCAGGGTGGCTTCTGCGGTCCCCGTGTCCAGGAGATCCTGGCAAGAGAGCTGGGTCGTCCGCTGGAATCCATTCAGATGGACCACCCTGGTACCTATATCTTAACCGGTAAAACGAAAGGAGGCGCAGCAAAGTGATTACTTGTGAACTTGCGATCGTCGGCGGCGGTCCTGCGGGCTTAGCTGCTGCCTGCGCCGCCTATGAAGCAGGCATTACCGATATTTTGATTTTAGAGCGTGACCGTGAGCTTGGCGGCATCCTCAACCAGTGCATCCACAACGGCTTCGGTCTGCACCACTTCAAGGAAGAACTGACCGGTCCTGAGTATGCAGGACGCTTTGTGGAGATGGTGAAGAACACCTCCGTAAAGGTCCTGTCCGATACCATGGTCCTGGATGTTGCGGAGGATAAGACTGTCACTGCCGTAAATACCCAGGGTCTGCAGATCATCTCCGCCAAGGCGGTTGTGCTGGCTATGGGCTGCCGTGAGCGCACCCGTGGCGCCATCTCCATTCCCGGCACCCGCTGCTCCGGCATCTTCACCGCTGGTGCTGCCCAGCGCTATGTGAATATGGAAGGCTATATGGTCGGCAAGCGGGTCGTGATCCTGGGCTCCGGTGACATCGGACTCATTATGGCGCGCCGTATGACCCTGGAGGGCGCAAAGGTCCTTGCCTGTGTGGAGCTGATGCCCTATTCTTCCGGTCTGAACCGTAACATCGTACAGTGCCTGAACGATTATGATATTCCTCTGTATCTGTCCCATACCATTACCGATATCCGGGGCGCTGACCGCCTGGAGCAGGTGGTAGTATCCAAGGTGGACGAGAATCGCCGTCCCATCCCAGGTACGGAGATGACCTTCGATTGCGACACCCTGCTGCTGTCCGTCGGTCTGATCCCCGAAAATGAGCTGACCCGCAAGGCTGGCATCGCGATGGACAGACGCACCAACGGTCCTGCGGTATGCGAGAATATGGAGACTTCCGTGCCTGGTATTTTCGCCTGCGGCAATGTGGTCCATGTCCACGACCTGGTGGACTTTGTGACCGCCGAGGCACAGAAGGCAGGTCGCAGCGCCGCCGCTTATGTGCTGGGTAATAAGGCGCAGGAGGGAAAGACTCTCAATACCGCTTGCGGCAGCTGCGTCACCTATACCGTGCCCCAGACGATCCGTGTGGAGAATGTAGAAAAAGCAACCGAGATTTCTTTCCGTGTCAATCGCAGCTTCCACGACAGCCGTATTCTGGTCACCTGCGGCGACACTGTGATTGCCAAGTTCAGCCGCAGCCATATGGCTCCCGGCGAAATGGAGCATATCACGCTGCCGAAGGTCCTTTTGGAGCGCGCAAACGGTGACACGCTGAGCGTATCCTGCCAGGAGGTGGAACAATGAAAGAACTGATCTGTATCGTCTGCCCCAACGGCTGCCATCTGAAGGTAGATGAGGAAAACGGCTACGCCGTCACCGGCAATAAGTGTGACCGGGGCATCGACTACGGCAAGGCAGAACTCATAAATCCCGTCCGTGTAGTTACTTCCACGGTAAAGCTTGCGTCCGGCGCTTCCTGCCGCTTGCCGGTAAAAACAAATTTGCCTATTCCCAAAAGCAAGATTTTTGATATAATGGAAGTAATCGATGACCTGACTGTCACCGCGCCCGTCCGTACAGGTGATGTTCTTGTTGAGAATATCCTGGGCACAGGCGCTTGCCTTGTAGCCTGTAAAACCGTAGAAAAATAAAAAGCGGAGGTTTTTCTATGATCGATCTGTCTGCAAATCCCGTGATCGCCGCGGTAAAAAACGAGCAGCAGCTGAAGCTTGCTTTGAAATCCGAATGTGAAACGGTGTTTCTGCTTTTCGGCGATCTTTTGAATATCGGAGATCTTACCCGTATGGTAAGGGATTCCGGCAAAAAGGCTATCGTCCATATCGATCTTGTAAACGGACTCAGTTCCCGGGAAGTTGCGGTGGACTTTATTGCCAAGACCACCTGCGCAGACGGCATTATCTCCACAAAACCTCAGCTTATCAAGCGGGCAAAGGAGCTGGGACTGTTTACGGTTCTGCGTGTGTTCGTTATCGATTCCAAGGCCTTTGAGAATATCAGCCGAGACCGTATCGCGGTAGAGCCGGATGTGATGGAGATCCTGCCCGGCATTATGCCCCAGGTGATCACCACCATCTGCAAGATGATCCCAACCCCCATCATTGCCGGCGGCCTGATCTCCCAAAAGAAAGATATCCTGGCAGCGCTGGATGCCGGCGCCATCGCCGTATCCACCACCAACCAGGAGATCTGGAACAGCTAAAAAATACTCCCACACCGAAGGGTGTGGGAGTTTCTTTATTTGAGAACTTTGGGATCGAGGGTGTACTGATATTCGTAAGCATCGCCGCTGAGCATGGCAAAGATAAGGTCGGAGATGGCGCTAATGTATTCGTCTTCGTCGGTGTAGACACTTCCAACCACACT
>JAZSAB010000120.1:0-12244 GCA_045601675.1 Faecousia sp. | reverse complement strand
CTCTTCGATGTACCGGTAAAGGGTACACATGCTCACAGTTGGATTATGAGCTTCCCGGATGAATATACAGCTTTCAAAACGTATGCAAATATGTATCCTCAGGCTTGTATCCTGTTAGTAGATACTTATGATACCTTAAAGTCCGGTGTTCCCAATGCAATCCGCGCCTTCAATGAGGTTTTGAAGCCCATGGGCATTAAGAAGTGCGGCATCCGCCTGGACTCCGGTGATATTGCATATCTTTCCCGCCAAGCGAGAAAAATGCTGGATGAGGCAGGCTGGACGGAGTGCGAGATTTCTGCCTCTAACTCCCTGGACGAACATATCATTCGCGATCTGCTTCAGCAGGATGCGAAAGTCGATATGTTCGGCGTCGGCGAGCGCCTGATCACTGCCCGCAGTGAGCCTGTGTTTGGTGGCGTTTATAAGCTTGTTGCTGTTGAGGATGAGGATGGCGCGTTGATCCCCAAGATCAAGATCTCTGAAAACACCGGCAAGATCACCAATCCCCATTTTAAGAAGCTTTACCGCTTCTTCGGCAACGATACCGGAAAGGCGATTGCGGACTATCTCTGCGTCTACGATGAAACTGTAGATGACAGCGGCGAGATGGAGATCTTCGACCCCGAGGCAACCTGGAAGGTCAAAAATGTCTATGACTTTACCGCTAAGGAACTGATGGTACCCATCTTCAAGGATGGCAAGCTTGTATACGACTGTCCTGATCTGCAGCAGATCCGCGCTTACTGTCAGGAGCAGGTAGATAGGCTGTGGGATGAAGTTAAGCGTTTCGACAATCCCCATAACTACTATGTGGACCTTTCCCAGAAACTTTGGGATATTAAGTACGGCCTGCTTAAGAAAAACGGCGGCAAGTAATGGATAAAAGCTGGATCCTCTACATCCTGCGCTGCAAAGACTGCACTCTTTACACCGGCATTACCGATGATTTAGAGCGCCGTCTGAAAGCGCACAGAGAGGGGAAGGGCGCAAAGTATACCCGTGGCAGAGCGCCGCTTACCCTGTGTTACACGGAAAATTGCGAAGGTCACTCCCAGGCGCTGCGCCGGGAACTTGCCGTAAAGAAGCTTAGGAGAACTGAAAAAGAACAGTTGATTCAGTCGTTTGCACAGAACGAGAGGGAACACATTTCATGAGCTTATTTTTGGAAACAGTGGATACAATTGGTGATGGCTTTGGGTTTTCCCATTTTGATTTCACGCACTTTATGTGGCTTGCGGCTGCGGCGTTGATCCTCTTGGCAAATGTCATCCTTTTCCGAAACTTAAAAGAAAAGGGAAGGAAGCTGTGGAAGAAAATCGTTGCGATCCTATTGGTTGCGGACGAACTCTTTAAGATGGTAATCCTCTTCATCGGCGGTAACTACTCCGCAGGATATCTGCCGCTGCACCTTTGCAGTATCAACATTTTCCTCATTGCTGTACACGCCTGGAAACCGTCCAAAATCCTGGATAATTTCCTCTATACGGTGTGTATTCCTGGGACCCTGGCTGCGCTTCTGTTTCCAACCTGGACCAACCTGCCGGTGCTGAACGGTATGCACCTGCATAGCTTTACCGTACATATTTTGCTGCTTTTGTATCCTGCTGTGCTCAGTATTTGCGGCGATATCAAGCCGGACATTCACTACCTTCCCAAAGCGCTGGGACTGTTGGTGGTGATGGCGATCCCAATCTATATCGTAAATCTGCTGCTGGACACGAACTTTATGTTCCTTATGTCTGCCAGCGCAGGAAACCCCTTGTACCTGTTCCAGCAGGTTTGGGGCAGCCATCTGCTGGGATTCCCGGTGATCACTGCCGGTGTCCTGATCGTGATGTACGGTCCTATCGTTATTTATAATGCAATAATAAAGAAATCCACCTCTTAAGAGGTGGATTTTTCTTACATATCAATTTGCTGCACAACTGCGGCAGGCTCGGTTGCCTCGGGGATCTTGTAGGTGTTGGGGCTGGGGAACGCGAGAATCAGCGACATCAGCGTGCAAAGTAGGATGGCGGCGGCAGCCGCGCTCATCCAAAGACTTCTGCGGCGCGCAAGTTCCTGGGTCAGATATAAGAACCCCAGGCAGGCGGCAGAGATGAGGATCGCAAGAATTGCGGTGATTGCCTTCAGCCAGATAATGCCGAAGCCGGCAAAGATAAGGTAAAGGAGGAACAGACCTGCATCCGCGATCAGCGCATAGGTCATATACCACTCCATCATTTTATAGCGGTTTTTGCGTTCAGCCATAGGAATCCCTCCTGTCATTTTTGTTAGCATATCATATTCTGTCGAAAAATGCAATCCCCCGGTAAATTTGCAGAAATACTTGCACAATCCAATTGCAGATGGTATAATTGTTAAAAATATACACCAAATTAGGTAGAGGGAACATTATGAGCCAGCCGCAATACCGTCTGGAGGGTATCGTCCACACCCGCAGTGAGGTGATGGAGGATTTTGAAGGACCTCTGGATGTTATTTTTCTGCTTTTAAGTAAAAATAAAATAGAGATACAGGATGTGTCCATTACGGCGATTTTGGAGCAGTACCTTGCGTATTTGGACGAGATGAAGCGGCTGGATATGGAGATCGCCAGTGAGTTTATCACTATGGCATCCCACCTGATGCTCATTAAGACAAAAATGCTCCTTTCTGCGGCGGAGGCTGCCGAGGCGGAGAGCGAATTGGACCTGCTGCGCCAGTCTCTTATTGAGCGTCAGCGCAGAGAGACTTTGGATCAGATCCGCATGGCGGTTACGGTACTGGAACCCCGCAATGACATCGGCCGCTGCCTCTTTACAAAGGAGCCGGAGCCGCTGAAGCGGGACGAGACCTATCGCTATCGACACGACCCTGTGGATATGCTTTTGGCGCTGGATGAGATCTCCCAGCGTAACCAGCGCAGACTTCCGCCTCCCACGGTAAACTTTAAGGGCATCGTGGGCAAGGAACCTTACCCTGTTGGCAGAAAGGTCAAGGAACTGGTGCGGGCGCTGGTGCTTAAGGGCGTGGAGAAACTGAAGAATCTCTTCCGGGGCAGCAGAAGCCGCTCGGAAGTGGTTGCAACTTTTCTTGCAATTTTGGAGCTTTGTAAGACAAATTCTCTTTCTTTGGAAGATGATTTGTCCGGTGATAATCCCAGCATCCGGCTCATTGAGACGCCGGACCTTGATGGAAAGGAGGAGACTTAATGGATTTTACAGATTTGCAGCGCGCTGTGGAGGCGATCTTGTTCGCGTCCGGTGAGCGTGTGGAGCTTTCCAGACTTTCTATGGCGCTGGAAGCGGACGAAAAGGACATTGAGGAGGCCGTCAATGCTCTTGCAGATGACCTGGCATTCAACCGCCGAGGTATTCGCATTCTTGCCTTAGATGGCGGCTATCAGATGGTCTCTTCCGGTGAGATGGCGGACTATGTTACAAAGGCTTTGGAGACGAGAAAGCCGCCAAAGCTTTCCTCTTCTCAGCTGGAGGCGCTGACGATTATTGCATACTACCAGCCGGCAACGAAGGCGATGGTGGAGCAGATCCGCGGTGTGGACAGCTCTTACTCCATCGGCGCTCTGTTGAATAAGAAGCTCATTGAGGATGCGGGACGCTTGAATGTTCCCGGCAGACCCATCCTCTATAAGACTACCCCCAATTTCCTTCGTACTTTCGGTATGTCTTCCCTCGAAGAGCTGCCTGCCATCGAGAAGGTGGATATCGGCGAGCCGATCATCGTGGAAGACGGTCAAGTACCTGAGCAGATCGCAATCGGGGAGGAAGCCTGATGGGCTGGCTCATTGCGCTGGGTGTGGTTACACTCATTGCGCTGATTCCTGTGGGCGTCCGCTTCTTTTACAATGAGATCGGCGCGGGCATCTTCCTGCAGATCGGACCTATTCCTATTAAACTAAAGCTTGAAAAGAAACAAAAGGGGAAGCAATCAAAAGAAGAATCCCCTCAGAAGTCACAAAAATCCGGTGGAAAAGCCAATAAGCAAAATGGTGGAAAACTAAGCGATTTTCTACCTATTATCGAAACATTCCTGGATTTTCTCTCGGATTTTCGCAGAAAACTGGTTGTAAGCCGCTTGGATGCGAAGCTGATCTTAGGTGGTGAAGACCCCTGCGATCTTGCAATTGCCTACGGCAGCGCCCAGGCTGTGATGGCAAACCTGATCGCCCTTCTCGAAAACAATTTCCGTATTAAGAAACGGGATGTGGAAGTAGAATGTGATTTTACATCCGAATCTACCACCATATCCTTTCTTGCAGTGCTGAATATGCCTGTATCTCTGCTGCTTTGGCTTTTGTGCAGGTACGGTATTCGGGTGCTGCGGCAATATCTCTCCATTCATAAAAAACACAAAGGCGGTGTAAAATATGAGTCAAAAACTTCCCAATATGTTAGAAAATACCATCGCAAAAATCCGTGAGATGGTGGATGTGAATTCCGTTGTAGGTCAGCCCATCAATCTGCCCGACGGCGTTTCCATCATTCCCGTATCCAAGGTCAGCGTTGGTTTTGGCGGTGGTGGCTCCGACTTCGTTTCCAGAAATGTGAACCACCAGGAAAATCCCTTTGGCGGCGGCGTCGGTGCCGGTGTGAAGGTGACCCCCATTGCGTTTCTAGTGATCAAAGAGGGCAATGTGCGTATGATCCCCGTTGCCACTCCCGCAAACACCACCACAGACCGTCTGGTTGAAATGATCCCCGATACCCTGGACAAGATCGCCGCGTTCGTGGATTCCAGAACGGAGAAAAAAGCGGAATAATCCCACAGCCTTGGGAGATACTATCCCGAGGTGATGGAATTGAAACGAGTAATTACCGGGATAACAGCCGCATTTTTGGCAGTTATCCTGGTTTTTTCCTGGAAGGCAGAAGGTATTTCCGCTAAAAGCGCCATCTTGATGGACGCGGCTACCGGTCGTGTGCTCTATGAAAAGGATGCGGACCGGCAGAGCCTGATCGCAAGCACCACGAAGATCATGACCGCCCTTGTGGTCTGTGAGCAGTGTAACGTGCTTGACAGGATGCGGATCCCCAAGGAAGCGGTGGGTATCGAAGGTTCTTCTATGTACCTCCAAGAGGGGGAAGTGCTGACGATCCAGGAGCTGCTCTACGGACTTATGCTGCGCAGCGGTAACGACGCAGCGGTGGCGCTGGCGATCTATTGCGGCGGCACGGTAGAAGGCTTCGCGGAGCTGATGAACGATAAAGCTTACTCCCTGGGAATGCGTGATTCCCATTTTGTCAATCCCAACGGTCTGGATGCCCCCGGTCATTACGCAACGGCCAGGGATATGGCGGTGCTTGCGGCCTATGCTATGGAAAACCCCATATTCGCCAAGACAGTCAGCACCAAAAGCGTCACCGTCGGTAACCGCGTCCTTACAAACCACAACAAGCTTTTGTGGCAGGTGGAGGGCGCTGACGGCGTCAAGACCGGCTTTACAAAGGCTGCCGGGCGAATCCTTGTGTCCAGCGCAAGCCGCCAGGGACGGCGGCTGGTAGCTGTTACCATGAACGACCCCAACGACTGGAAAGATCACAAGGATCTGCTGGATGGCGGATTTTCCAATTACAGCTTACAGACCGTGGTAAAACAAGGGGATTGCATTGGCGCTCTTGAGGTTGCCGGCGGAACCTGCGGCTATGTTGATCTTATCGCGGATTGCGATTTTTCCTATGCCGTTACTCCCCAGGAATCCGTAAGAATCGTTCTGCCCGCTAAGGAATTTGTATACGCGCCTGCTGTCTGCGGCGCCGACGCGGGATATGCCTACGCGGTCATAGGAAAGCAGACAGTTGGTAAGATCCCCCTGGTCTATGGCAAGACCGTGGAGCAGGCGGAAGAGAAGAAGCTCTCGTTCTGGGAGCGTATGTTTGGAGGAAGGTAAAATGACAGAGCGCATACAGAAAATACTTGCCGGTCGTGGCCTTGCTTCCAGACGGCAGGCGGAGGAAATGATCCTTGCGGGCAGAGTTACCTGCAATGGGGAAATCAGTACTTTGGGACAAAAAGCCGATCCCGATACGGATGTCATTACTGTCGATGGCGTTCCTCTGCCCCAAAAGCCTCAGTATCTGTACCTGATGCTTCACAAACCCAGAGGCTTTGTGACCACCCTTTCCGATGAAAAGGGGAGAAGAAATGTTTCTCAGCTCGTTGCAGATTGCGGCAGCCGTGTTTATCCCATCGGGCGGCTGGATATGGACTCCGAGGGACTTCTGCTGTTTACCAATGACGGAGATTTTGCAAACCGCCTGATGCACCCCAGCCATGAGGTGAATAAAACCTACCTTGTGTGGGTAAAAGGCTACACGCCGGAAAGCTTCGAAAAACTGAAACAGCCTGTGGAACTGGACGGATACCGCATCCGTCCACCCAAGGTGCAGACGATGAAAGTCACGGAAAGTTACGCCCTTTTGGAGATCACCATTCACGAGGGCAGAAACCGACAGGTTCGCAGAATGTGCGACCTTGCCGGTATGGAGGTGACTCGGCTAAAACGGGTCGCAGAGGGCAATGTTGAGCTCGGCGCGCTGCCCCTTGGCAAGTGGCGCCACCTTACAAAGGAAGAGATATCTCGTTTGGAGGCATTATGAGAGAAGATATTCTTACGATCCTGGAGTCCAGGAAAACCTCTTTTTCCAAGGGACAAAAGCGGATCGCAGCTTACATAACAGAATCCTACGACCAGGCTGCATTTATGACCGCCAGCAAGCTGGGAAAGATTGCCAATGTATCGGAATCCACGGTGGTCCGCTTTGCCACAGAACTTGGCTATGACGGCTACCCCAGTATGCAAAAGGCAATGCAGGAGATGGTTCTCAACCGCTTGACACCCTCCCAGCGCATTGGAGTTGCCAGCGCCCGTATGGGCGACCAGGATGTGGTGTCTATGGTGCTGCAATCGGATATGGAAAAGCTTCGGCAGACAAACGAAACCGTCCGCAGAGAGACTTTTAACGCGGCGGTGGATTCGATTCTCAGCGCGAAGAATATCTATATTCTTGGCGTTGGTTCGTCTGCTATGATCGCAAATTTCTTCGCTTACTACCTTTCCTATATGTTCCCACATGTCCGGTGCATTACCGCGTCGGATACGGTGGAGATGCTGGAAAAAATGGTGGATGTGGATTCAGCTGATGTGGTGGTTGCGTTCAGCTTCCCCAAATACTCTGCTTCCACCCCTAAGGCCGTGCGATTCGCACGGAAGACCGGCGCAAAGGTCATTGCGGTGACAAACAGCAGCCTTTCTCCCATCTCCGAGGATTGCGACCACCTGCTGGTTGCAAAAAGCGATATGGTCTCCTTTGTGGACTCCCTGGTGGGTCCGCTGAGCCTCGTCAACGCCCTTGTGGTGGCACTGGCAACTGCCCGGGAGGACAGCTTGCGGAAGAAGTTTGCAACATTGGAGCAGGCAATGCAGGAACTGAACCTGGAGGGAAATGGTCGCCATGACTTATGATGTGATTGTGATCGGCGGTGGACCTGCGGGTATGTTCTCCGCCATTACTGCCGCAAAGCGCGGTCTGCGCGTCCTTCTGCTGGAAAAGAACGGAAGAATGGGCAAGAAGCTTCTCATTACCGGAAAGGGTCGCTGCAATGTGACCAATGATTGCACTGCTGAGGAAGTGCTTCGCAATGTCCCCCGCAACGGAAGATTCCTTTATAGCGCAATGAACGCATTTCCTCCGGAGAGAATCATAAGATTCTTTGAAGAAAACGGCTGTGATTTGAAAACCGAGCGGGGAAACCGTGTGTTTCCTGTAACAGATCGCTCCGCGTCCGTTCTTTCCGTACTGGAAAAGCAAATGAAGGATGCCGGTGTCCATATAAAAACCGCAACGGTCAAGAAGCTTCTTTGCGATGATGCCGGTATCTGCGGTGTACTGACCGACAGCGGTGAGATCCCTTGTGAAAACGTGATCCTGGCAACCGGCGGTGTTTCTTATCCCGCGACCGGTTCCACCGGCGACGGCTACCGGATGGCAAAAGAATTAGGACATACCTTGATTTCTGCCGAAGGTTCTTTGGTGCCCCTGGAAACCGAGGGGGATGACTGTCCCCAAATGCAGGGACTTGCACTCCGGAATGTGGGTGTGAAACTGCTAAGCGCGAAGGGCAAGGTCCTCTATAAAGACTTTGGCGAGCTGCTATTTACCCATTTCGGTATTTCCGGTCCTACGGTTCTCAGTGCCAGCGCCCACTTAAAAGGGGAGGGGTGCAAGCTCCTTATCGATCTGAAGCCGGCTTTGGATGAGGGTAAGCTCAATGACCGGATCCTCCGGGATTTGGATATGTACCGCAATCGCTCCATGGAAAATGCCCTTACGGACCTTTTGCCCCGGTCCATGATCCCGGTGGTGCTGCGCAGACTGGGTGCGGACAGCATGATGCAGGCAAATTCTTTTACCAAGGAACAGCGCCGTGACCTCGTGCTGCTTTTAAAGGCATTTTCTTTAAATATCTCCGGAAAACGACCGGTTGCGGAGGCAATCATCACGTCCGGTGGCGTTAAAACTTCGGAAATTGACCCCAAAACCATGGAATCAAAGCTTGTAAAAGGCTTATATTTTGCCGGTGAGATCATCGATTGCGATGCCTATACAGGCGGCTTTAACCTGCAGATCGCTTGGGCAACCGCCTATGCCTGCGGCACCGCTGTTAAAAACTTTGATTGACAAATATGGCACTATGTAATAAAATACATAGGGTATAAAAAAGATAAACAGGGAGGCAATACTATGTACGAGAAACTTGTTTCTTATGCCGTAAAACAGCTTGAGCTGGAAAGAGAAGAGATTACTCCGGAAAGTACATTTGAAAGCCTTGGTATCGATTCTCTGGACGTGGTCGAGATGATCATGGACCTGGAGGCTGAGCTGGGTGTTGAGCTGGAGATGGAAGATCAGAAGATCGCCACCTTCCAGGAACTGGCTGACTTTATTGAGTTCAAGCTTGCCTAAAAAACAATTTAGCTTTGTTATGGCTGACCGGCTTATAACAAGGTCGCACTAGTCGGGGAGATAGCGGTGCCCTGTAACCTGCAATCCGCTATAGCAGGGATGAATTCCCACAAGCGGATACGCATTGTGCCGTCCGGCCTGTGTAAGCGGCGTTGAAGGAATGGTCTTACGCAACAAAACTCCGTGAACCATGTCAGGTGGGGAACCAAGCAGCATTAAGCGGTCCGTTTCGTGTGCCGTGAGGTTGCCATTCCCGAGTTGGCTGCACAGATACCGGGTATTGTGCGTATTCAACGGTGGGTGTGCGATCTTGTTATGAGCCGGTCTTTATTTTTGTGAGAGGAGGCGCGTTATGTATCAGGCGTTATACAGAAAATACCGTCCGCAGACCTTTGACGATGTAGTCGGTCAGATGGCGGTCACACAGACCTTAAAGACCCAGCTGCAGAGCGGTAAGCTCAGCCATGCGTACCTGTTTACCGGATCCCGTGGTACCGGTAAGACCAGTAGCGCAAAGATCCTTGCCAAAGCGGTAAACTGTGAAAATCCCCTAAATGGCAACCCCTGTAATGCCTGCGCAGCCTGCCGCGCTATTGATTCCGGCGCATGTATGGATGTGCTGGAGATCGACGCAGCCTCCAATAACGGTGTGGATAACGTTCGTGACCTCCGTGATGATGCCATCTATTCGCCCTCCCAGGTGAAGATGCGCGTGTACATCATCGACGAGGTCCATATGCTCTCCATTTCAGCCTTCAATGCCCTTTTAAAGATCATTGAAGAGCCTCCGGAGCATCTTCTATTCATCCTGGCTACAACGGAACTGCACAAAGTTCCTGCAACCATCCTCTCCCGCTGCCAGCGCTTTTCTTTCCGCCGTATCGGTCAGGAGGAGATCGCGGAGCGGCTGCAGTATGTTGCCTACCAAGAGGGTATAGACCTGGATGAAAGCGCTGCCCGGATCATCGCCCGTCTTGCAGACGGCGGTATGCGTGATGGATTAAGCCTTCTTGATCAGTGTGCGTCTGCGACCACCGGTGAGCTGACGGCTCAGAAGGTCTATGACTGCCTTGGCATTGCCGGCATCCAGCAGTGCAGTGCCTTAATGCAGCACATTGCGGATCACGATACCGCAAAGGCGCTGTCCCTTTTCAACAGATTCTACGCTGAGGGAAAGGATATGGGCGCGCTCCTGGATGAGCTTGCCAGCCTTGCCAGGGATTTGATGCTTCTAAAAACCGCGCCTAAAGAGGGCATCGCCATGCTCTCCGGCATAGCATTGGATCAGGAAGCATTAGCGCTCTCCCAGTGCTTCTCTGTAGGTGAGCTGTCAAGGATGATGAATCTGATCCAGCAGACCATGGCAGGCTTTTCGAGAAATGCCAGCCGCCGGCTGGATACAGAGCTGCTGATCGTCAGCCTTTGTACTCCGGAGCTGAGCCTGGATGCGGACGCTATGAATTCCCGCATTACACGCATTGAGGAGCAGCTTCGCAGCGGCGTTGCGGTGGCACCCAGACCCCAGATGCCCGCGTCTGCAGAGGTTAAGGAAGAAGAACTTGTTCAGGAGGCTCCGGAGCCGGCGCAGACCGCTCCTGCTGAACCGGACGCCCCCGTTGCTTTCTGGCCGGATCTGGTCGCAGAGCTGCGCAGAGAGCTTCCTGTGTCTGTCAGCGGCTTCTTTACCACCACCGGCAATCCTCCCATTACAGGATTTATGGTGGATGGATGCCTGGAGCTGCGCTGCCAGAATAAATTTGTGATGGATTTTGTGAACAAGCCGGAGATTCTGGAAAGAGTCCGTGAAAAAGCATCCGGAAAACTTGGAAAACAAATTAATGTCCGTGCCGTTGACGGAGCCGCTCCCGCGAAAAACGCGCAGATGGAGCAACTTCTGCGGTTCGGCAAGGAACATTCCGATATTATCTCAATCAAAGAATAAGGAGAATCGATATGGCAAAAGGTGGATTCCGGGGTATGCCCGGTGGAATGAATCAGGCTGCAATGATCAAGCAGGCACAGAAGATGCAGCAGGAGATGCTGCGTATGCAGGAAGAGATGGAGAACAAGACCTACACTGCCACCACCGGCGGCGGTATGGTCACAGCTTCCGTCAATGGTAAGCATGAGGTTGTCAGCCTGGAGATCAATCCCGAGGCAGTAGATCCCGATGATGTGGAAATGCTGCAGGATATGATCATTGGCGCTGTCAATGAAGCAATGCGCGCCGCCGATACCGATTCTGCCAATAATATGTCCCGCCTGACCGGCGGTCTGAACCTGGGCGGTCTATTCTAAGGAGGCGCTATGCAGTATTTTCCCGTAGCGCTCCAGGAACTTGCGGATCAGTTCGCAAGACTTCCCGGTATCGGTGGAAAAACCGCCCAAAGACTTGCCTTTCATGTACTGGAGCTGCCGTATGAGGATGCCCAGTCCTTTGCAGACGCGATTATTGAGGCAAAGAAGTCTGTGCATACTTGCCCGGTGTGTTTGAATCTTACGGATAGGGAAGTATGCCCCATTTGTGAGGACGATACCCGTGATAAGGGTGTGATCTGCGTGGTTGCTGACCCCAAGGATGTGATCGCTCTTGAGCGCAGCCGAGAATTTAACGGCGTTTATCATGTGCTTCACGGTGTGATCTCTCCGTTAAACCATGTGTCCCAGGACGATATCCGCATCCGTGAGCTGTTGCACCGCGTGGCAACCGGTGATGTCCGCGAGGTCATTATGGCGACGAACCCGGATACCGAGGGCGAGGCGACCGCTATGTACATATCCCGTCTCCTGCGCCCCATGGAGGTCAAGGTGACCCGCATTGCCTACGGCATGAGCGTGGGCAGCCAGCTGGAGTACGCGGACGAGGTGACCCTCTCCAGAGCCTTAGAAGGCAGACAAGAAATATAACATAAGCCCGTCGGTTTGGCACATTACCAAACCGACGGGTTTTTCATTGACAATAATGGTTACCAAAGGCTTCCTTTAGATCGACGTTTAGGTTTACTCCTTCTGCTACATAGCTGTGCTTGTCCAAGAAGGTCAACGTTACGTGGTTTCGTTGTACATGTATTTCCGTACCATCATTTTTTCGAAAAGTTATTACACCAGGCCCATGTAGCGGATTGCCGTTTTCATCTGTTGTACGCAGATGTACATCTGTTGACCGTAAGGTAAGTCCCTGCAGGTAGCGAATCACCGGCTTCATCTGATCTCCGCTGACCACCCCGGAGCCTAGATCACAGATTTCTATCACATCGGCAAAAAACGCATCGGTA
>JAZSAB010000119.1:0-13652 GCA_045601675.1 Faecousia sp. | reverse complement strand
CTTCCATGTTCTGGGTACGAGCGTTGAACTCCTTGATGAAAGCAGCGATATTAACACCGTGCTGACCCAGAGCGGGGCCGACAGGGGGAGAAGCGGTAGCCTTTGCGGCGTTGATCTGAAGCTTAATAATGCCAGTAACTTTCTGTGCCATAATAAGCACCTCCTGAATAAAATGTGGTATGATGCACTAAGTGCATTTCTTGCGGGGCGGATGCCCCTCCCACGTACTGACCGGATGACCGGCCCGATGCGTTATTGGGATGCGACTTCCACTTCATCGAGCTCAAACTCGACGGGAGTCTCACGGCCGAACATAGAAACCACTACGCTGACCGTATTCTTTTCGACCTCAATGTTCTCCACAACACCGGTGAAGGAACTGAAAGGACCATCAAGAATACGCACGGTATCGCCAACGCTATAGTTGACAACGATCTCACGCTTCTCAACACCCATTTCGTAGACTTCGTCTTCGGTAAGGGGAACGGGGTCGCTTCCGGCAGGACCGACAAAGCCGGCAACACCGCGGACGTTTCTGATTACATGCCAGGTATCGTCGCTGTAAACCATCTTGATAAAGACGTAACCGGGGAAGAGCTTACGGTCGTAAGTCTTGCTGGCGCCGGACTCAGTGATCTCCGTAACGGTCTCCATAGGAATGTTGACGGAAAGGATCTGCTCCTGAAGCTGGCGGCTCTGGATGGTCTTTTCGATGGTGGCTTTTACAGTGTTTTCATACCCGGAATAGGTATGGACTACATACCATCTTGCAACTTCTGCCATAAGCAATTACCACAGGCTGTGAACGGCATCGATCAGAGCGTCGATACCCAAGCGTGCGACAAAGTCGAACAGCCAAATGAATACGCCTACGACCAGAACACAGGCCACAACAATCAAAGTGTTCTTAACGACCTGCTGAGGGGTGGGCCACACGACCTTCTTCAGCTCACTGCGGAGCTCACGGAAGTATCTGCAGATGCCGCCCCAGGCTCTTACGAACCAGTTTTTCTTCTTAGCTTCTGCCATTTCGTGGGGACCTCCTTACTTAGTCTCGTTGTGAACAGTGTGCTTTCTGCAGAATCTGCAGTACTTCTTCATTTCGAGACGATCGGGGTCATTCTTCTTGTTTTTCATGGTGTTGTAGTTTCTTTGCTTGCACTCGGAGCATCTCAAAGTGACTTTAACGCGCATAACGGCACCTCCTTAATATTGCCTCCCTGTATCACTCCGGCTATGAAAAATTTAGTAGGCGGCCAACTACAATCGCCGCCCCGAAGCTGAAAAATGGGCGCAACAAAAAAGCCCTTTTTTCACAGGTAGAACCATTCTAACACAGGGGGTATTTAATGTCAACAATTTTTTTCTTTATTTTTTAGGTAATATGCTATATAATGGTATCGAAAATCGAAAGAACGGAGAGATTGGCTATGAAACGAATGATGGGTATCGATTACGGCGATGCCAGAACCGGAATCGCGGTTTCCGATCTTCTTTGCAGCATCGTGGGAAGCACAACGGTGATCCACAGCCGCAATATGGAAAAGACATTGGATAAGGTCTGTGCGTTCATCGCAGAAAACGGGGAGATCGGCAGGATCGTTGTGGGACTTCCCAAGAATATGGACGGCACAGAGGGCGCAAGAGCGGAGCTTTGCCGGGAGTTTGCGGATAAGCTTCGTGAGCGTACCGGACTTCCTGTGGATATGTGGGATGAACGCCGCACCACAGTAGAAGCGCACAATATCCTTTCCGAACATAATTATCACGGAAAGAAACGCAAAGACACCGTGGATGCGGTTGCGGCATCCCTGATCCTGGAAGGCTATCTTGCTTTCTGTAAACGTTGACAAAAAGGGCGGTTTGGAAACCGCCCTTATTTATATAATGTAGGATATTTTAGAAAAGGGGTGAAATACTATTGCAATCACCCCTTGATTCGTATATAATACCCATATGCGAAAAAAGGAGAATTATGTCGAATGAAACCTATATTTACCATTAAAAATCTTTCAGTCATTGCCCTTGCCGCGGCAATGCTGTTTACCTTTCCCGCCTGCGGCGGGGAGAAGACGCCTCCCGTCACCGAGCCTGCAACGCAGAGTACCGGCGCGCCTACTGTGGAGTCCACAGCGGATACAACCCCGGAAACTACCGAGGCAACCACTCCGGCGACTACCGTAGAAACAACCCCGGAAACTACCGAGGCAACCACTCCGGAGACCACCGTCGAAACAACCCCTGAGACAACACCCGAGACTTCTGAGGAGACCCAGGAACCTACCAGTGGTAATCCTGACAGCTACGAAATCACTGATCTCGAGGGTGCAGTTCCTGCAAGCGGCAAGGCAGACCCGAGCTACTTTAACGATGCTGTCTTTGTTGGCGACAGTGTGAGTATGAAGCTTTCTTTTTACGAAGCAGCTGTGGATGTTCTGGGTAAGGCAAAGTTCCTGACCGCCGGCAGCCTGGGCAGCGGAAATGCTCTTTGGGAGGTTAGCGAGCAGTCTGTGCATCCTGTCTACAAGGATGAAAAGATGCTCATTGAGGATTCCATCTCTATGATGGGCGCAAAGAAGGTCTACATTATGCTGGGTATGAATGATATTGCCCTGTACGGTGCGGAGCAGGCAACAGCCAATATGGAAAAGCTGATCGACCGGATCCTGGCTAAGTCCCCGGATGCCGTGATCTACATTCAGTCCATGACACCCATCACCTCTACCAGTAATCTGCTTAGCAGCAGCGGTCACAATCCCGGCACGATCCACGCATATAATAAAGCGCTGCTGAATCTTAGTAAGGCCCGCGGTTTCTATTTCGTGGATGTGGCATCCGTTATGTACGATTCCAACGGTTATCTCCAGCGGGATTACTGCAGCGATCCGGATGAAATGGGTATCCATTTCACCAATGCCGGATGCGCTGTTTGGGCAGACTATCTTCTGACCCACACAGCAGGATAAGGAGGAGTTATTATGAAGAGAATGATCGCAGCGGTTTTGCTGCTTGTGCTTATGCTGACTGCCTGCGGCGGCAGTGCGGGTGTAACGGTAGATCTTGCTTCCGTTAAGCAGACCATGATCACAGACCTGCAGATCGTAGATCCCCTGGATATCCCTGCTGAGCGTCTTGAGGATCTGTACAACATTTCTGCTGAAAGTGTAAAGACCTCTGCCTGCTTCATTACCATGGGCGGCGCGTTCCCTGACGAGATCGTTATGGTCGAGGCTGTGGATGCAAAGGCAGCCCAGGAAATCGCGCAGAAGCTGGAAGCACGCCTTGCGGATGTGACCAACCAGGCGCAGAACTATGACGCGGACAGCTTTGCGCTTCTGAAGGCTTGCAAGGTAGAAACTGCCGGCAATTATGTGCATCTGTTTATTTCCGCGCAGAGCGCGCAGATGCGTGAGATTTTCAACGCAGCGAAGAAATAACAAATTGGGTGGGCGAAAGCTCACCCGATTTTTCGGAGAGGAGGAACATCGGTGGTCTTTTCCACACTTTTGTTTCTGTTTGTATATTTAGGCATCGTCCTTGCGGTCTACTTTGTACTGCCGAAACGATTCCGCAATGTCTGGCTTTTTGTTACCAGCATTCTCTTTTACGCATATGGAGAGCCGATTTACCTCTTTTTGATGCTCGCGTCCATAACGCTGAACTATGTCAGCGGTCTGCTGATCCACAAGTTCCGTGAAGAGCATAAGAGGAAAAAGACGGTACTCATTATCAGCGTAGCTCTTAACCTGCTTTTGCTTGGTTTCCTTAAATACACCGGTCTTGTGGTGGGTACATTGCAGTCCATTCCCGTATTTGCGTTCCTTCCCAACCCGGAGATCGCGCTGCCCATCGGTATTTCCTTTTATACTTTCCAGGCCATGTCCTATGTTATCGATGTGTACTGGGGTAACTGTGGCGTGCAGAGAAATTACATTACCTTTGGTACCTATGTTACCCTGTTTCCCCAGCTGATCGCAGGACCCATTGTCCGTTATGTGGATGTGGAGCAGCAGCTGCAACAAAGAACCGAGTCCTGGGATAAATTCCAAAACGGCGTAAAGCTCTTTCTGGTGGGACTTACCAAAAAGGTCCTGCTTGCAAACGCAATGGGACAGCTTTGGGGCAGTCTCAAGGCTATGGGCGGCTCTGCCGGTGTTCTTGGCAGCTGGATCGGTGTGCTGGCATTTACCTTGCAGATCTACTTTGACTTTAGCGGCTATTCCGATATGGCAAGAGGTCTTGGCAATTTCTTCGGCTTTGATTTTGTTAAGAATTTTGACTATCCTTATATTTCCACAAGCATCACAGAGTTTTGGCGCAGATGGCACATCTCCCTGGGCACCTGGTTCCGGGAGTATGTCTACATTCCCCTGGGCGGCAACCGCAAGGGTAAGTGGCGTCAGTGCCTGAATCTGTTTATCGTTTGGGGTCTTACAGGACTTTGGCACGGCGCAAGCTGGAATTTCGTCCTTTGGGGTTTGTATTTCGGTGTGATCCTCACTTTGGAGAAGTTCTTCATTCTGCCCTTGCTGAAAAAGACAAACAGGGCAGTGGGACACATTTACGCGGTGATCCTCATTATGATCGGCTGGGTCATTTTCGACTTTACGGACATGAGTCAAATGGGAAATTACATTGCGGGCATGTTCTCCTTCGGAAAGGGACTTATCAGCCCGGATGCCGCTTATTACGCGCTTTCGAACCTGCCGCTGCTGGTAGTTGGCATTTTTGCCTGCCTGCCTGTGGGCAGAAAGCTTTATGACCGCATTACGGTCACCAGTTGGGGTTGGATCGCAGAAGCGGTTGCGGCACTGATCATACTGGTACTTTGTACCGCATCCTTGGTCAGCTCCACCTATAATCCCTTCCTTTATTTCCGTTTCTAAGGAGGTGCAGTATGAAGAATGTAAAACGCTACTCGGTTACAGCAATCTTCCTGCTGTTCCTCGTTACCATTATGGCGCTGCTTTTCCTGCTTCCCAAATCTGATTTCTCCGAGAACGAGAAACGGGTGCTGGCAACCTTCCCGGAAGTTACCTGGGAATCTGTTACCAGCGGTCAGTTCGGCAGGGATTTTGAAACCTACCTTGCGGACCATTTTCCTCTTCGGGATCTGTTCTTTGGAATCAATGCCTACTATCAGCTCGCTACCGGGCGCAACGGCGCTTCCGGTATCTATGCCGGTGAGGACGGCTATTTGATTCCTGTGCCCGATGCTTATGACGCAGGTCGCTTGGAGCGAAACGTCCAGCAGCTTGCATCCTTTGCGGAGAGCGCTGGTTTGCCGGCAACCATCATGCCCGTACCCAATCCCGGCTATATTATGGATGAGAAGCTGCCGGAGAATCATCTGCAGTACCCGGACGATGCCGTGATGGACATTGTCAAAGGCAACGCCGGAGTACTGAATGTTGTTGATCTTCGCGAGTCTTTCCTGGGGAGCGAAGATGCGCTTTACTACCGCACGGACCACCACTTGACCAGCGCCGGCTCATATTTAATGTATCGGCAGCTGTGCGAGGCAAAGGGCGCGGATGCAAAGCAATTTACCTGCAAGGAGATCCATGACGGATTCTACGGTACCGGCTATTCCAAGAGTGGACTGTGGCTGACCCAACCGGACAAACTGGAGATCTGGGGCAGTGAAGAAGACTCTAACTATACCGTGACCATTTATGAAGGTTCGGCGAATCAAAGCTACGATTCCTTGTATTTTGGGGATCATCTCAAAAATATGGACCAGTATCCGGTCTTCCTGGACGGAAATCACGCGCTTGTCACGATCGAAAATCATAATATTTCTAATGGCAAGCGTCTTCTGCTCATCAAGGATTCTTATGCCCACTGCTTTGCTACCTTTGCGGCGGTGGACTATGAAATGATCTGCATGGTGGATCTTCGCTACTATCGCGAAAAGACCAGCCAGCTGATCGAAACCTACGACTTAAATGAGATACTCTATCTCTACGGCGTGGGTAATCTTGCAAGCTCCACGGATATTGCCTGGCTGCAATAAAATATCGCCTCCCGGAGAACCGGGAGGCGTTTTATTATTTTGCGGAAAGATCCACAGATCTGCGGAGTATGGAAAGGACAGGGACTTTCTTGGGTAGCTGCAGATAAAACTGCATCTGGGGAGTGCGGGGCTCCTCCAGCGCTTCACCGTCGAGGTTCTGCATTACGGGAACTGTGAACGCCTCCGGCTTCGTATCCGGTCCTACGATCTCCAGCTCGTCGCCAGCGCGGAATTTGTTGCGCAGGGAGCACAGAGCAAGACCCTTATCGTCACAGCTTTCCACAATGGCGCAAACCTGCCAGGTACGGATGTACCGGGAGTTTTCCGTGTACTGACCGGGCTCACCAAAGTAAAAACCGGTGGAATAGATGCGGTGAGATACATGATTAACTTCGTCCAGCCATACAGGATCCGGCTCTTTGCCTGCGTAAAGGTCGTCGATACAGTGGCGGTACGCGCCAGTAACAATAGCGGCGTAGTAGGCGGATTTTGCACGACCTTCAATCTTGATGCAGTCCACACCGGCGTCCTGCAGCTCTTTCAGATGATCGATCATGCACATATCCCGGGAGTTGAGAATGTATGTGCCCTTTTCGTCCTCGTAAACGGGGAAGTACTCGCCGGGACGCTTTTCTTCCATCAGCGTATACTGATAGCGGCAGGGCTGTGCACAGGCACCGCGGTTGGAATCTCTGCCGGTCATATAGTTGCTGAGCAGGCATCTGCCGGAATAGCTGACGCACATTGCGCCATGACCGAAGGTTTCGATCTCCAATTCCTTGGGGGTCTTTGCCCGGATCTCTGCGATTTCTGAAAGATTCAGTTCTCTTGCCAGCACCACACGCTGAGCACCCAGGTCATACCAGGCCTTTGCGCACTCGTAATTGGCGATGGACTGCTGTGTGGAGATGTGCCGCTGGCACTTGGGCGCGTATTTTCCTGCCAGGGTAAAGGCGCCCAGATCCGCAACGATCAGAGCGTCCACGCCCGCATCCTGTAAGGATTCCAAATAGGCGGGCAGGGAAGCAACTTCGTTGTTTCGGGGCATAGTGTTGACGGTCACATGGACCTTTACACCATGTTCGTGGGCATATTTTACGGCGATGGGCAGCTCCTCCGGGGTGAAGTTACCAGCAAAGGAGCGCATACCAAAGTCCGTGCCTGCAAGGTAAACGGCATCCGCGCCGTAGAGCACGGACATTTTCAGCCGTTCCATATCTCCCGCAGGGCTCAATAGTTCGATTTTAGACATAGTATTTATCCGATAGAGTTCAGGAAGTTTTGGTGATCCGTATAGTTGGTGGTGAAGTGGTGCTTGTTTGTGTTGGGATTCAGCGCGTAGAAATAGTAATTGGTGGGATTGGGCTTCAGCGCTGCGTCCAGGCTGTCACGACCAGGATTTGCGATGGGACCGGGGACAAGACCCTGGTACTTATAGGTGTTGTAGGGGCTGTCAAGGAGCTTATCCTCCTCCGTCAGCTCATCCTTACCGCCCAGCGCATAAACAAGGGCAGCATCGATGTTCAGGAAGGGATACTCCGCCATATTGGTCAGACGGTTATAGATGACAGAGGAAATGTCATAGCTTTCATCCGCGCCGGAGGTTTCTCTTTCAATGAGGGAGGCGATGATAACGATCTTACGGATGGTCAGCTTGTTTTCCGCGATATAGTCCTCGCTGTAGCCGTTACTTAACAGCATATTGGCGTAGGTCTGCTTCATCGCCTCAAATTTTTCCTTCATGGAATCGGTGAAACGATAGTCAAAACCGTTGAGGAACTTCTCAATAACACGGCGGGGCTCATCTTCTTTATAGAACTTATAGGTATCCGGGAAAAGATAGCCTTCCAGGCAGTACTTATCACCGCGGGTGACACCCTCCAGGAACCAGTACTCTTCCAGTTCGCCATTTGCTGCGTACTCTTCAAGATCTGCAACCTTACAAACGCCGTTTTCCTCCAGCAGCGCAAAAATCTGGGCGCAGGTATAGCCTTCCGGGAACATGATCTCCACTTCGTCACGGGCAGGACCGTAGTTTACCATAGCGTTTACCATAGCGTTGTAATCGAGATGGGCATTGAGAACGAAAGTACCCACATCGATCTGCTCGTCCTTGCCGGTAAGGGTGGCAAAAAGCTTAAAAAGTTCGGGGTAACGAACAAGCTCCGCATCACCCAGTTTCTTGGAGATGCTGTCGATATCGTCATCAGCCGTAATGGTGATGGAAACATCCTGGGACTCCTTGCCGAATGCCATAACATCCGCGCAGTAGACCCACAGATTCTTGCCAAGGGTAACACCGATCACAACGATCAGCGCCAGCCAGATCAGCGTGATAAACAGCTGACCGATGCCAAAGGGATCCTTTTTCTTTTCCTTTTTCGCTTTCTTAGCCGGCGCCTTGGGCGCAGGAGCGGGGGCAGACTTCGGGGTGGGCTGCACTCGCTGAGCAGGCTTTGCGATGGGCTTGGTTTCGTCGGAGAGAATCTGTCGGTTTGCCGGCTTGGCGGAAGTTGCCGCTTCCCGCTTTGCTGCGGCTCTGTGCTCCTGCAGGATCTTCTCCAGTTCCAGCTCATCGGGGGGAATCAAATTGGCAGAGCGGTTTGCAGCGGGGTCTGCGCCAATGGTCTCACGGACCTGGCTCTCGCCCAGCAACTCATCAAGCCACTTGTCATCCTGATTGGGGATGTTTTTGTTTTCCATATTGCCGAACTCCTTTCAGCGAATTACGATCTGTTCTTTGACTGCTTTTGCGGCATCGCCACCCTTAAGCGCAGCGACGAGCATAAGACCGAAAGAAACAGCGCAACCGGCGGATGCGCCGGTAATTAGGTTTCCGTCACGAATGCAGGGAATGTCATTATGCATAAAGGCGTTTCCCATATTTTCTTCACAGCCGGGGTAGCATACAGCGTTTTTACCGTCTGTGATACCAAGGGATGCGAGGATCGTAGGTGCAGCGCAGATGGCAGCCACAAATTTGCCGTTTTCCCAGGCAAAGCGGACCGCATCCATGGCAGCGGGGCAGCCTTTGATAGAAGCCACACCGCCAAGACCGCCGGGAAGAACAATCATATCCAGGTCGGTCAAATCCATTTCCTCGATGGTGATGTCCGCATTTACGCTGATGCCGTGACCGCCGGTAATGGCTTTTCCATTCAGACCTACGGTCATGGCAGGGATCTGCGCACGGCGCAGTAGATCCAGGGGAGCAATGGCTTCTGTTTCCTCAAAGCCGTTTCCCAGGAGAATGTATACCATAATCAGTCCTCCAAACACGCCTGTACATGGCGGTAGATTTCTTCGTGAATGTCTTCAATGCTGCGCATAGCACCGTCCTTAACGCAGGAGATTACCGTCCAGCCGGAGAAGTCAGCTGCAGCGCGACCGGCCTGGCGGCAGTGGGCAAGGTACTCGGTGTCCTGCTCGTGGATATCCGCGGTGGTGTTGGTGTCCTGCTCGCGGTGGCGCAGGAGTTTCTCTGTATAGTCTGTAGGAACATCCAGGTACAGCACAAGGTCCGGCTTGGGAAGTCCCATCTTTTCATACTCAAACTCGTAGAGCCAGTTAAGATAGGCCTCCCGCTCTTTGCCCTCCAGCTTGGAAGCCTGGTGGACGGCATTGGAGGTGGTGTATCTGTCGGAGAGGATCACGCCGCCATCTTTGTACCAATCCTCCCATTCGGTCTTATAGGAGGCAAAACGGTCCACCGCAAAGAAGGTGGTGGCAGCGTATGCGTTTACATCCGTAGGCTTACTGCCGAATTGACCGCCAAGGTACATACGAATCAGCGCGGAGCTTTCCTCGCTGTACCGGGGGAATACGATATGCTTGAAGGTTACATTATCTTTTTCCAGGCGCTGGGAAAGCGCACGGAACTGCGTGGATTTACCGGAGCCGTCAGTACCTTCAATGATGATTAGTTTACCCATATTCCTAATGATCCTCTCAAAATAGCCAAAGTTGGGAATACCTATAAAATATCACATTAAAATATATCATATAATCTCCTATTTGTCTATGCGGAAAAAACAAAATTATACAAAATTCCCAAGGTTGCATAATGGGGAAAAGGGTGGTATGATAAGGAAAACCGCAATATAAAGGACGAAGTGATTATGCAGAACAATTTGACTACATTCCGTGACCTGGGACTTTCCGAGGCAATGCTGAAAGCTCTGGAGAAAAAAGGCTACGGTTATCCCACCTCTATCCAGCAGCAGGCGATTCCCCATTTCCTGCAGTGGAAGGATGTGATCGCTAAGGCACCTACCGGTACAGGTAAAACCTTTGCTTTTGGTATTCCCATGATAGAGCATGTGGATCCGGAGCTCCCCGAGGTCCAGGGACTGATCCTGGCGCCTACCCGGGAGCTTGCCATTCAGATCGGCGATGAACTCCGGGGATTGCTTACTTATTTCACAGGCATTCGTGTTGCCGTGCTTTACGGCGGCGCCGGCATTGTCGGTCAGGCAAAGCAGCTTGAGAAGAAGCCCCAGATCGTGGTTGCCACCCCTGGTCGCCTTATGGACCACTATAACCGTAAAAATATCCGCCTGGATAAGATCCAGACGGTGGTTTTGGACGAGGCTGACCGGATGCTGGATATGGGCTTTTTCAAGGATGTGACCCGTATCATCGAAAAGGTAAAGAATAGAAAGAACCTGGGTCTATTCTCCGCAACTATCTCCCAGGAGGTTATGACGGTCTCCTGGATGTACCAGCGTGACGAAGAGGAGATCACCATCGAACCCAAGAAGGAAGACCGCCCGGATATCGATCAGTTCTGCATTACGGTTTCTCCGCTCCAGAAAGCGGAAACCACTTTGCGCCTGATTCGCAGCCAGGGCTATGAACGGGTAATGATCTTCTGCAATACCAAGCATATGTGCCAGCGGCTCAGCGATGATTTCCGCAGAGCGGGCGCGGATTGTGATTGTATCCACGGTGACATCCGCCAGAGTCAGCGGGAAAAGACCATGCAGAAGTACCGTGACGGCAAGCTCGCCATATTGGTGGCAACGGACGTTGCTTCCCGGGGCATTGATGTGGATGATGTGGATTGCGTGATCAATTTTGATATCCCCGAGGAAAACGAATACTATATTCATCGTATCGGAAGAACCGGCAGAGCTAAGCGTAAGGGTGTTGCCTATTCCATCATCGGTAACTTCCCGGAAAAGGCAAAGTTGGACGAAATTGCAAAATATTCCGAGTTTACCATTCAGCCTATGCTTCTTGGCGAGGATGGAAGCCT
Source organism: Faecousia sp. (assembly GCA_045601675.1). Classification (GTDB taxonomy): domain Bacteria; phylum Bacillota; class Clostridia; order Oscillospirales; family Oscillospiraceae; genus Faecousia. The sequence continues at coordinate 2,379 of JAZSAB010000119.1, read as the reverse complement.
GACCAAAGAAGAAGTCAAGGCACCGGTCATTAAGAAGCGGTTCCGTTGACCGCGGGAGAGGCAGGCTTCCTGCTGCTGACATCCACCTTGGGAAATCCTGCCAGAAAGGTGCTGACAGACGCCCAGTTAAGGACGCTTTCCAAACGGGTGACTCATCGAAATGAGAATAAAGTGGATGGAGAACTTATGGTCTCCGATCTTGTTTCCCTGGGATACCGGCAGGAGGAAGGGGAGAGGATCGTAAAACTCCTTTCTCAACAGGAAGAACTAAGTTGGTATCTCAATAAGGCAAAGCAAAAGGACATTTTTCCGATTACCCGCGTAAGCCAGAATTATCCCCATACCTTGCGGAAAAGACTGGGCAGTGACTGTCCCGGATGCCTGTGGGCAAAGGGAGATATCACGCTTCTTGATACGCCGATGATCGGTTTGGTAGGTAGTCGGGAACTGCGGGAGAAGAACCGGGAATTTGCTCGTGAGGTTGGCAGACAAGCTGCCGCGCAAGGGTATACTTTGGTGTCCGGCAATGCCCGTGGCGCGGACCGGGAGGCACAGGAAGCCTGTCTGGATGCCGGCGGATATGTGGTCTGCGTGGTGGCGGATAGCCTGGAGGAGCACGCATTGCGGCAAAATGTTCTGTATCTTTCGGAGAGTGGATTCGACCTTCCGTTTTCTCCATACAGAGCTTTGCATCGAAACCGGATCGTCCATTCTCTTCCGGAGAAAGTTTTTGTTGCGCAGTGCACACTGGGTAGAGGTGGAACCTGGAACGGCACCACCTACAATCTGCAAAGAGCCATCACACCGGTCTTTGTATACCGGGACGGAAGCCGTGCGGCTGCCGCGCTGAAAAACATGGGCGCGCAGCAAGTATATCCGCAGGACCTTAGGATGATCGATGCCCTTGGGGATATGCAGACGAAAATATGGTAAAAGAGCTGATAGGAGTTCCTATCAGCCCTTTTTTGCATATTTTTTTGTGTTACAGTTCCTCGCTTACAGCAAGCAACAGGATACCGATGATGACGATGGCAATAAAGATGTAGGTCTTCCAGGAGAGCTTTTCTTTCAGGAAGATGCGGGAAAGCAGCAGGGAGACCACGCAAACAGAGGAGAGAATGGGGGCAGCAACTGCGTCCACACCACCGAGGGCATAAACATAAGTGAACTGTCCTGCGGTTTCAAATACGGCTGCAAGAATCTTATCCTTGTGCTGGGGGATAGGACCAAACTTAACCTTCTTGGCCTTCATAAAGATAAACAGTCCCAGTGCAAACAGAGCAAAGGTAAGCTCATAGCTGGTGTTGGCAACGGCTTCAATGGTATCTTCGGTAACATCCACAAGAGGAGAATTTGCCACATCTTCAATCAGGAAGAATGCGTCGTCCAGGAAGGTGCCAAATGCATCCAGCAGGGCATACACGAAGGGCATACAAAATGCAACAATCGCAAGGACTTTACCCAATTTCTTCTTTCTTGTGGTCTCACCGTGGTTTTCCAGGAAGCTGACGCCCAAAACACCAACAGTAATGACTGCGATAGCAACCCAGGTCAGCGGTGCGATTTCTTCCTTCAGGAAGATGGCAAACAGAAGTGTGCAAATAACACCGGCGGTATTCTCAATGGGATCGGAAATGGATTCCTCCAAGAACCGCATTCCAAAATAGGAGAACGCCATAGAGACTATGTAGAACAGGGAAACGGGAAGATAGCGGATGATATTGATGGGGTTGTAGTTGATATCTTGGGTCAGAAGAGTGAAGATTGCGTGAGCACCCATGACGATACCGACCCAAACGCAGATCTTGAGATGGGAATACTTTTCGTCAGGTCGAGCGCCTTTCTTATAGAACAGTTCCGCAGTACCCCAAAGAATTGCAGTACCAATGGCAAAGAATAACCAGGACATATGATTTCCTCCTTAGAATGTTACAAGTCCTGCATCGACCATTTTCTGCAGGCTCATGAGGATACCGAGTTTTGCGTGATACCAGGTCAGACCACCCTGGAAGTAGACCGCATAGGGAGGACGGACAGGACCGTCAGCGGAAAGCTCGATGGACGAACCCTGCACAAACGCGCCGGCAGCCATAATGACCTTGTCGTTGTAGCCGGGCATATCCCAGGGCATGGGTGTGGCGTAGGAATCCACCGGCGCTGCGGCCTGGATACCCTTGCAGAAGGCGATCATGCCCTCCTCACTGCCCAGCTCCACCGCCTGAATGATGTCGTGGCGGCTTTCTGTGGCGTTGGGAACGCACTTAAAGCCCAAAGGTTCATACAGGTTTGCCGCAAAGATAGCGCCTTTTTCAGCACCTGCAACCACTGTAGGAGCCAGGAAGAAGCCCTGGTACAGGCTGGGCATCAAGCCCAGATTGG
>JAZSAB010000118.1:0-6365 GCA_045601675.1 Faecousia sp. | reverse complement strand
AAGGCAAAGGCCAGAAAAGCGGCCAAAGACATGGCTGCGGAACTGATCAAGCTATACGCAGCCAGAAAGCGGCAGCAGGGCTTCGCCTTTGCCGCAGACACAGCATGGCAGAAGGAATTTGAAGACTCCTTCCCCTACCCGGAAACCGACGATCAGCTTCGCTGTATTGCTGAGATCAAGTCAGACATGGAATCTCCTATCCCCATGGACCGTTTGCTTTGCGGCGATGTGGGCTTCGGTAAGACAGAAGTAGCACTGCGGGCAATCATGAAGGCCATTATGGACGGAAAGCAGGCAGCCATTCTGGTTCCCACCACCGTCCTGGCCCAGCAGCATTATCACACCGCCGTTTCCCGTTTCCGCGGTTTCCCGGTGAACATTGATGTTCTGAGCCGGTTCCGTACCCCTAAAGAGCAAAACCGTACCCTTCAAAATCTCCGGGCCGGTTCCGTGGATCTGATTATAGGCACCCATAAGCTGCTGCAGAAAGCTGTGGAATTCAAGGACCTTGGTCTGCTGATCGTGGATGAGGAGCAGCGCTTCGGCGTGTCCCATAAGGAACGGCTGAAGGAGATCTCCAAGGGCGTGGATGTGCTGACCCTGTCCGCAACCCCTATCCCCCGTACCCTCAATATGGCGCTGTCCGGCATCCGGGATATGTCCACTTTGGAAGAGCCCCCCGCGGACCGTTACCCGGTACAGACCTTTGTTATTGAGCACAGCAATGCCCTTATCGATGATGCCATCCGCCGGGAAGTTGCCCGTGGTGGTCAGGTCTATTACCTGCACAACCGGGTGGAGACCATCGACCGTTGCGCCTCCGCCCTGCAAAAGCGGATCCCGGAGCTTTCCATCGGCGTTGCTCACGGCAAGATGGGCGAAGAAGCCCTCAGCGATGTGATGCAGGCAATGACGGAAGGTCAGCTGCAGGTGCTGGTTTGCACCACCATCATCGAGACCGGTCTTGACATTCCCAATGTCAACACCCTCATCATTGAAAACGCTGACCGGTTTGGTCTGAGCCAGCTGCATCAGTTGCGTGGACGCGTGGGTCGTTCCACCCGCCATGCCTACGCATATCTTACCTACCGACCGGACAAATCCCTTACGGAGATCGCAGAAAAACGGCTTTCTGCCGTCCGGGATTTCGCGGAATTCGGCTCCGGCTTCAAGATCGCTATGCGTGACTTAGAGATCCGTGGCGCCGGCAATCTTTTGGGTGCGGAGCAATCCGGTCACATGATGAGCGTGGGTTACGATATGTACCTGAAGCTCCTGGACGAAGCAGTTCTCGAAGAAAAGGGCGAAATCCCCAAGGAGCCGGAGTGTACCGCAGACCTGAACATTACCGCCAATGTGGACCAGGATTATGTGTCCCGCGGCGAGGAGCGTATGGATCTGTACCGCCGCATGGCTGCCATCCGCTGCCAGGAGGACGCAGACGACCTTTTGGACGAGGTCATCGACCGCTACGGCGAGCCGCCTAAGGGCGTGCTGAACCTCATCGGCGTTGCCCTGCTCCGCGCAAACGCCCGGAAGCTGCACATCACCGACATCAAGCAAAAGGGTGCTGAGATTCAGTTCGTCCTCTCTGAGCTTAACCTGGAGGCCATCAGCGCCCTGTGCGCCGACAAAGACTATAAGGCAAGGATCCAGTTCGTCGCGTCCGCAAAGGTGCCCACGCTGCGTCTGCGGCTCTCAGCGGGCATCGACACCTTGAAGCAGGCAAATGTCTTTGTGGACCGGTTCGCACAATATATGCTGTAAGCCTTGCTTTTCCCGGTTTTTGTGATAAGATAGACTCAATTACGCAATAAGGAGCGTATCTTTATGACGAAAAATAAAAAATCCCGTCCCGGGATCGTGGTTTTGTGGTGTATTCTGGGACTGTTCGTGGCAACGCTTATTTTGGGATGTTTGTATCTTGCCGGCTTTGTAGGGGGCAGAACCATCCAAAAGGACCTGAGCCTGGCAGGCGTTAAGCTTACCGGCCTTAACCGGAAGAGCGCCATTGCGCAGGTTAAGGAGGCTGTGGCTGATACCTATGGATCAGCGCCCTTCCAGGTAACCGTAGGCGAGGAAAGCAATTCCTTTACCCATACCCTCTCCTTAACTCCGGAGCAGACCGGTGCAAAGCTGGATGTGGAGAAGGCAGTCACCGCCATTTTCCTTACGGAGTATTTTACCGACGAACTTTCCACCCTCTCCTTCCTGGAGCTCAATACTGAAGGCATCCGCGCTGCTCTGGCACCACTGGAGGCGCATTTCCCCCGCACCTATGAGGACAGCTCCTACAAGGTAATGGGCAGAAAACCGGGTCTGGGTGAAAGCGATCTGGGTGATTCTGTTCAGAAGTTGGTGCTCTACACCGGCACACCGGAGTCCCGGTTTAACCTGGACGATCTGTGCGCCATCGTACTAGAAAGCTTTGAGAGCAACAAGATGGAGGCGGTGTACAGCGTTCCCACCACCTACCCCGCTGCCATTGACCTGGACGAAATCAACGAGAAGTACTATGTCGCTCCCATTGACGCGGTAATGGATATGACCACCTTCGAGGTCAGCGACCACGTCTATGGCTACGGCATTGATCTTGAAAACGCGCAAAAGGCTTTGGATGAAGCCGGTTACAGTGAAACGATCACCCTGGACTTCATCCGTATCACCCCGGAGGAAACCAAGGAGGAGCTGGAAAGCCTCCTCTACCGGGATGTTCTGGGTACATACACCGCCTACTCCAGCAGCCAGTACGGCCGTGACATCAACCTGAAGCTGTCTTGTCAGGCCATCAACGGCACGGTCCTCTTCCCCGGCGAAACCTTCAGTTACAACGCCACCTTAGGTGAGCGCACCCCGGAAAAGGGCTATCACCAGGCCGCAGGCTACTGGGGCGCAGAGGTCGTTATGAGCTACGGCGGCGGCATCTGCCAGGCATCCTCTGCCCTCTACTACTGCACCTTGATCGCGGATATGGAAGTGGTGGAACGGCACAACCACGGCTATGTATCCGCCTATATGCCCTTCGGCATGGACGCGACCGTTGACTGGGCAGGTCCCGACTATAAGTTCAAGAACACCACCGAGTATCCCATCCGCATCGAGGCATACGCCAGCGGCGGTACGGTCACCGTTTCTATTCTCGGCACCGACACCAAGGACTACTATGTGAAGATGGAATACGCGATCTTAGACATCGACAACTATGAGACCGTCTATGAAGAGCTTCCCCCGGACAACGAAAAGGGCTACAAGGACGGCGAGGTCATCAACGATCCCTACACCGGCTATACCGTGGAAACCTATCAGTGCAGATACGACAAGGAAACTGACGAGCTTCTGGAACGGGAGTACGAAGTCCGCTCCACCTACATCAAGCGTGACAAGCTGATCTGCAAGATCGTAAAACCGAAAAAGCCTAAGAAATAACAAAAACGCAGGACAAGGAAATCCTTGTCCTGCGTTTTATTTTCAGATACCGGCGAGCTTTTTAAGCTCGGCTGCCAGGTCGGTCTCTTCCCAGGGAAGTCCCGCCACACCGAAGTGACCCTCCATTGCGGTCTTGCCGTAAATGGGTCTGCGCAGATCCAATTTACGGATGATGCCTGCGGGGGTCAGATCACAGGTCTTGCGCAGAAGCTCGGTCATCTTCTCATCCTCGATAAGACCGGTGCCGTAGCTGTCCACGCGGACAGAAACAGGCTCTGCAACACCGATGGCGTAGGCAAGCTGCACCTGCACCTGCTTGGCAAGTCCAGCAGCTACCAGGTTCTTTGCCATATAGCGTGCCATGTAAGCGCCGCTGCGGTCCACCTTGGTGGGATCCTTGCCGGAGAAGGCGCCACCGCCATGGGAGAAGTAGCCGCCGTAGGTATCAACGATGATCTTGCGACCGGTAAGACCGGTGTCGCCGTCGGGACCGCCGATGACAAAGTTGCCGGTGGGGTTGATATAGATGTTGGAAACATCGTTAATATCGAAGCCGTAGCTCTTAAGAACAGGGGCGATGACGCCCTCACGGATGTACTTGCGAAGCTCCTCCATCTCAAAGTCGGCGCTGTGCATCACAGAAACGACCACAGCGTCGATGCCCTTCACATTACCTGCATCGTCAAACTCCACGGAAACCTGGGTCTTACCGTCGGGACGGAGCAGATCGTTGCTGCGGACACATTCGGTCAGCCGGTTTGCAAGGGCCCGGGAAAGGGCTGCGGGCAGAGGCATCAGTTCCGGAGTCTGGGTGCAGGCGCCGCCGAACATCATACCCTGGTCGCCTGCGCCGCCAACCTCATCGTTGGTGCCCATAGCGATATCCGCGGACTGGGTGTGGACCTTGCAGAGGATCTCAACGGACTCAGCATCAAAGCCGGTGCCGGGGAAGGTATAGCCGATTTTGCGGATCACATCACGGGCAATGGCTTCGTAATCCACCACTGCCTTGGTGGTGATCTCACCGCAGATCAGGCAGAAATTGGTAGTGACCATGGTCTCGCAGGCAACACGGGAACCGGGGTCCTGGCGCAGGCACTCGTCAAGGATCGCATCGGAAATATTGTCCGCTACCTTGTCGGGGTGACCGCAGGTCACACACTCGGATGTAAACAGTCTTTTCTCCATAATTTTTGTTCCTTTCGATAAAAAATCCGCACACCGAAGATCCGATGTGCGTTATATCGAATCCTCATCTTTCGTTGCCGCCGGATTTGGCACCTTGACTATAATAGCCGGTTGCCGGGTTTCATCGGGCCGTTCCCTCCACCACTCTTGATAAGGCTGTATGCAGTTCCTTTGGTATTTTATATGATTTCTCCGAAAAGTCAACCCTTTTTTCACTATTTGTCGAAAATTATTTATAATTCTTTCATAGACTTTTCTGTTAAAAACTGGTATGATAGGAATACTTTATTTAGGAGTTGAATTCCGTGAAAGGTTTACGCCACCGTTTTGAGCGCTTCTGCGCCATTCACAGTACAAAAGGCATCCCCAATTTGATGCTTTATATTACCATTGGATCTGCCATCGTCTATCTTCTGAGTATGTTCGACAACAGCAGCACTCTGTACTTCGCGCTGTGCTTTAACCGTCAGCTGATCCTGCAGGGACAGATCTGGCGGGTGTTTACCTACGTCTTTACCTACGGTGCAGGAAGCAGCGTATTGCTGGTAGCCATCAGCCTGCTTTGCTACTATACCTTGGGAAGCTCTATGGAGCGGGCCTGGGGCACGCTGCGGTTCAATCTTTTCTACTTTACCGGCGTGGTGCTGATGGATCTTTACGCTATGCTCCTTGGCTGCGAGGCGGATGTTTACTACCTGAACCTGAGCTTATTCCTGGGTTACGCAACGCTCTACCCTAACGCCCAGTTTTTGTTCCTGTTCATCATCCCTGTAAGGGCCTGGATCTTCGGTCTTGTGGACCTGGCGCTTACCCTTTTGGATGTGGTGCGGCTTACCGTGCCGGTAACCTATTTCCCCTATAATCTCTTCCCTCTGGTCGCCATTGCAAACTATTTCCTCTTCTTTGGAAAAGATGTTCTCAATCTGATCCCCCTTTCCTGGCGGGTAAAAAAGGCAAAGCCTGCCGGCGGACCGATCCCTTTCCGCAAGGTCACCCCGCAGCCGGAAAAGAAGGCTGCTCCCTACCTGCACCGCTGCACCGTCTGCGGCAGAACCGACATTACAAATCCGGAACTGGAGTTCCGTTACTGCTCCCGCTGCAAAGGCTATTTCTGCTACTGCGAGGATCACATCAACAATCACAATCATGTGGAGTAAAGGAAGCTACGCTATGAAACGAATCGCTGCCTGCATCTTAATATTTGCGCTGCTGGCGGCGCTGGCAGGATGCAAGGAGGAAGCGCCTGTGAGTAAGGTTGGAATCCTTTTAAAAGAAGACAGCACCTTAGATACCGTCTTGTGGGAGGCAGACCTCAAAGCAAAAGGCTATGAAACCGTGCTCCCCCCTGCCCCCGGCAACCAAGCGCAGCAGATCGAGCAGGTAAAAGAGCTTTGCGTGGAAGGTACAAAGCTGCTGGTGATCGAGCCGGTGATCGCTGCTGTTGCCGAGGAACTGGCGCAGCCTGCCATAGAAGCCGGGATACCCGTGCTTTTCGTCAGTTTCCACCAAACCGCCCCTACGCTTACCGGAAATGTCTCCTTTATCGGCTATAACATAGATACCTCCGGCGTCCTGCAGGCCCAGCTTCTCGAAAAGGTGCCGGATGGCGGTGATCTGAGCGGTGACGGGACTGTGGGCTACGCCGTGCTTACCGGACCGAAAGACCACAAGGATGTGGAAAGCCAGCTCGAGGGACTAAAGTCCGTTCTTGGGAAAGGTTCCATGCTGATCACAAAGCACACCGACCACAG
>JAZSAB010000117.1:0-13891 GCA_045601675.1 Faecousia sp. | reverse complement strand
GGGCAAAGGGGTTTACTATGTCACGCAGAAAAACGGGTGCGGCAGTATTCATACTGCCGCAGCTTTTTGTTTTAAGTATGCACCTAAATCGGTGCGGAAAGAATGGATAGTCTTATGAAAGATGCATTTTCCAAATGCCATCCCATAGTGAATTTCCTCTTCTTTGTGGGCGCCATCGGTATGTCGGTGGTGGTCCAGCATCCGGCGTATTTGCTTGCCGGAGTGATGACGGGGGCGATCTACTATCTGCTTTTAAACGGCAGAAAGGGCTGGAAAACCATAGTTATGCTTCTGCCCCTGTTTTTGCTGGTAACGGCGATGAATCCGCTGTTTAATACTTTGGGTGTATCGCAGCTCTTTACTGTCTTTGGCAGACGCTATACCTGGGAGGCACTCCTTTACGGCGCGGCCCTTGGCAGTATGTTCGTTATTATGATGCTGTGGTTCGGTTGCTACAACAAAGTGCTGACCAGCGATAAATTTACCAGTCTTTTCGGAAATCTGATCCCGTCCATTTCTCTTCTTTTGGTGATGGTCTTCCGGATGGTTCCGAACTTTATCCGGAAAACAAAACAGATTATTGGCGCCAGAAGATCCGTCGGCAAGGGAATGGATGAAAAGGCCAGTATGAAGGGCAAGCTCGCCGGCGGTATGACGGTTCTCAGTGCGCTGACCAGTTGGGCGCTGGAGGGCAGCGTGGTCACCGGCGACTCTATGCGGGCCCGGGGTTACGGCACGGCAAAGCGGACCAGCTTCATAATCTACCGTATGACCGCGGCCGATTGGACGATCCTGGTGGTGATGCTCATTCTGTTTGCCGCAACTGTGGCGGCAGCCTGTCTTGGGCAGGCGGCAGCGGTCTTTGTTCCCACACTTCAAATAGCCCCGGCATCCTGGGGCGTTGTTACCTATACCTGCTATCTTCTCATCCCCACGGTATTACACGCAAAGGAGGCGATCCAGTGGCACATTTCGAAGTTAAAGATCTGAGCTTTTCCTACCCTACGGCAGGGGGAAAGGAATGTCTGCGCAATGTAAATCTAAGCATCCAAAAGGGTGAGTATATTGTCCTTTGCGGAAAGTCCGGCAGCGGCAAGACTACGCTTTTGCGGCAGCTCAAATCCGTCTTGGCGCCTTACGGCAGGAAAAGCGGAGAGATTCTGTTTAACGGAATCCCTTTGGAAAAGCATAGCCAGCTTGCGCAGGCTGCAAAGATCGGCTATGTGATGCAGAACCCCGATGATCAGATCGTCACCGATAAGGTTTGGCACGAGCTGGCATTCGGCTTGGAATCCATCGGCTGTGACCAGAAGACCATGCGGGCAAGGGTGGCGGAAATGGCATGCTACTTTGGCATCCAGGGTTGGTTTCATAAGGATGTTGCGACCCTCTCCGGCGGTCAGAAGCAGCTGCTCAATCTTGCCTCCATTATGGCGATGCAGCCGGAGGTGCTGATCTTAGACGAGCCTACCAGCCAGCTGGACCCCATTGCGGCATCGGATTTTCTCAATACTGTCCGCAAGATCAATATAGAACTGGGTACGACTGTCATTATCACCGAACACCGCCTGGAGGACATTTTCCCCTACGCGGACCGGGCGATCGTGATGGACGGCGGTACGGTAATTGCCGACGATACACCCCGGAACATCGGCAAACGCCTTTACGAGGAAAGAAACGATATGTTTGCCGCCATGCCCACCCCCGTCCGTGTGTTTTACGGCGGGTTAGGGGAGGGGGACTGCCCCCTGACCGTCCGGGAGGGCAGAACCTGGCTCAGCAGAACCTGCCCTGACCCCAAGGTAACCACCTTGCCCACCCGTGAGCAGAATCTGTATGCCCAAGGACCTGCCCTTTCCCTGAAGGAACTGTGGTTCCGTTACGAAAAGGACGGACAGGATGTGCTCCGTGGCGTCACCGCAGAAGTCCCCAAAGGCGCGCTTTACGCCATTGTGGGCGGCAACGGTGCAGGTAAGTCCACGGCGTTAAAGGCGGTCTGCGGCATCTGTAAGCCCTACCGGGGCAAGGTAAAGGTGTTCGGAAAACCCGTGGATAAGTATAAGTCTTCGGAGCTGTTCGTAAATTGCCTTGCTATGCTTCCCCAGGATCCCAAGAGTCTGTTTGTGAAAAATACGGTCCGGGAAGACCTGGCGGAAATGACGAAGGATGAGGCGAAAATCGCGGAAATTGCCGCCATCTGCGAGGTGGATCATCTGCTGGACAGCCACCCCTATGACCTGTCCGGCGGCGAGCTGCAGCGATCCGCCCTGGCAAAGGTTTTGCTGACAGATCCGAAATTGCTCCTTTTGGACGAGCCTACCAAGGGCATCGACAGCTTCTTTAAGGAAAAGCTGGCAGCGATCCTCTGCAGGCTAAAAGAGCAGGGAATTACTGTGGTTATGGTCTCCCACGATGTGGAGTTCTGCGCCAAATACGCGGACCTTGTTTCCATGTTCTTTGACGGACAGATCCTTACCACCGACACTCCCCGCCGTTTCTTCGGCAGCAACAGCTTCTATACCACCGCCGCAAACCGTATGAGCCGTCATGTGTTTTCTATGGCGGTCACTGCCGGGGATGTGGTGGAGCTTTGTCGGAAAAACCGGGAGGAAGTCCTATGAAAAAGTCCAATATTGCGACCCTTTCGGTGTTTTTTCTCCTGATCCCCCTTACCTTGTTTTTGGGAACAAAGCTTCCCGGACGGGGGTATTACATCACCGGTACGCTGATCATAATAGAATTCATGATCCCGTTTTTTATGGCCTTTGAGGGAAGACGCCCCCAGGCAAGAGAGCTGGTGATCATAGCGGTTTTGTGCGCCATCGCCATTGCTGCCCGTGTGGCGATCCCTATTCCGCATTTCAAGGCGATCTTCGCCATCATTATGATTGCAGGCATGGCGTTCGGACCGGAGGCGGGATTCATGGTAGGCGCAATTTCCGCCTTTGCCAGTAACTTTTTCTACGGACAGGGACCCTATACGCCCTGGCAGATGTTTGCCTACGGCGCCGGCGGCATGCTGGCTGGCTTCTTCTTTGCAAAAGGCAAAGTCGAAAAAACGCCCTGGAATATGGCGATGTTCGGCTTTTTCTCGGTGTTGCTTTTCGTAGGACCGCTGCTGGACCTATCCAGCGTGTTTTTGACCCTTACGAGCATAAATCTTAAGTCCGTCCTTACCGTACTGTTTGCCAGCGTTTTTGTAAACATCATCCAGGCGCTTTGTACGGCAGCCGTGTTGCTGCTTTTGGGAAGACCTCTTCTTAATAAGCTGGAGCGGGTCAAACTGAAATACGGCATGCTGGGACAATAGGGAAAGCCGGTTCCAATCGAAACAGAAATTTGTTTAGAAAAACGAAAAAGAAAGTTTACACTCTGTTTACTTTTTGATAGTATGCTTTCTCTTGTAACTTTGGGAGGACTCTGATATGCAAGGGAAAAAACTGTCAGTAACGGTATTTAAGCTGATAAAGTGGCTGGTGCGTGTATTCTATCCGAAAATCCGGGCGGAGGGCGTTGAAAATCTGACCGAAGAGCCGGTGATCATCGTAGGTAATCACTGCCAAATGAACGGACCGATCGTAGGAGAATTGTATATTCCCGGAGAACCCTATATTTGGTGTGCCGGAGAGATGATGCGTTTATCGGAAGTACCGGCGTACGCATTTGGGGATTTTTGGAGTCAGAAACCCAAGTGGATACAGCCTTTTTACAAAGTGCTTTCCTATATCATCGCGCCTTTTTCCGTGAGTGTTTTTAATAACGCCAGAACCATTGCTGTGTACCACGATGCCCGCACGATTTCTACCTTCAAAAACACGGTAAAGAAGCTGCAAGAGGGCAAGAGCGTGGTGATCTTCCCGGAACATGATGCAAAGTATAATAATATCATTTACGACTTCCAGGATAAGTTTATCGACATAGCGAAACTCTATTATCGGAGAACCGGAAAGGAGCTTAGCTTTGTGCCTATGTACATTGCGCCGAAGCTTAAGACGATATACTTCGGAAAGCCGGTTCGCTTTCGTGGGGAAGAGCCTATGGATACTGAGCGAAACCGGATCCGTACATATTTGATGGAAGAAATTACTGCCATCGCTCAGGCTCTGCCGAAGCATACCGTAGTACCCTACAGAAACATCCCGAAAAAGGACTATCCGTCCAACATTCCCGAGGAGCATATCTATGAAAAAACCGGTAGTTGATTATCGCGCATTTCGTTTGCGTAAATTGGGTGAGCCCCAATTTGCGCACTTAAAGCTGCTGCTGGGCTGGGTGGGATATTTTGTCCTTTACTTTCTGACAGAAAACCTGATCCCGGAAGAAAACTGCCATCCGGTGCATATGTTTTTGGATGATCTGATCCCGTTTTGCGAGTGGTTTTTGATCCCATATGTGTTTTGGTATGTGCTGATCGTTATCTCCCTTGGATATTTTCTGCTCTACAATGTGGATAGCTTCAAGCGGCTGCAGACTTATATCATCGTAACACAGGTCATAGCAATGGTTTGCTACATCCTTTATCCCACACGGCAGGATCTGCGTCCTGCGGAATTTGCAAATGACAATTTCCTGACCCGGTGCGTCAGCTTCTTATACGCCTTCGATACCAATACCGGCGTGTGCCCCTCACTTCACGTGGCATACTCCCTGGGTATCGCGTCCGTTTGGACTAAGGAAAAGGAGGCACATCCGGCTTGGCGTGCTTTTGTGGTCTTTGCGGTAGTGATGATCTGCCTGTCTACCATGTTCGTCAAGCAGCACTCAGCGGTTGACTTTTTCGCCGCGCTCCCGGTGGGACTCGTTGCGGAAGCTTTTGTGTACCGTGACCGTTATTTTAAAAAGAAGAGATAGAGAGGGCTCGTTATGGAAAAGAGGATCCCGTTATATGTGAGTAAAAGAAATCCTGCCCTGTGGCTGACGGTGTTGTGTATGCTGGCATCCGTTGTGGCACGGATTGCAGTATTTTCTCAGACGGAGGGGATCTGCGTTTGGCGGCAGATCGTGTGGCCGGTGTTGGGCATCGTCCTTTTTTGCCTGTTTTTGGTTTTGGCAGGAGAGGAGATGCTGTACAGGTCTGCTGTGGCAGTATGGCTGTTAGGAGCCTGTTGCACTTGGCAGATTTACCATTTGACAGATGGCTCTGTGATGCTGTTCGTCCTTATGTGCGTGTGCATTGGGTTTTTCTGCATATGCTACACTTCTATCATCAGCGGCTGGCATAAGCCGTGGCTGCTGCTTCCGCTTTTCTTGGTGGCGCTGGGAGCCGTGGGATATGTCCACGTTAAGCTGATGCAGCATACACTTCCTATGCGGGCAGTGTATTATGTGCTGCCGAGTTATCTGACAGTTTTTGGATTTCTTGTAATGCTGTGGGCAATCAAGGTGCGCACAGACGGTAAGTACCATCCGACCTGGGGCGACCGGGCAGATGGAAGACGGATCCGCTCTACACCGCCCATTGATCAGATCGGACCGTACATAATGGTCAACCGCACCGGCTCCAACAATATGTTCTCCGAGTCCGTGGAGATTACGGAACTGGAGCGGTATGTACGCCGTAAGCGCCGTGAGGGAATGACGGGACTGGGAATGACCCACGTGATCATCGCGGCGTATGTTAGAACGGTTGCCAAATACCCGGCACTGAACCGTTTTGTGGCAGGACAGAAGGTATATTCCCGGGGAGCGGATATTGCCTTAAGTATGACAGTGAAGAAAGAACTCTCCGCATCCTCCCCGGATACGGTCATCAAGGCACACTTAGATCCCCACGATACCATCGACGATGTCTACCGCAAGTTTAATGCCCAGGTGGAAGAGGCAAAGAATACACCTTTGGATTCCAATGTGGATAACACTGCAAGCGTCCTTACGATGATCCCGGGAATCGTGCTGAAATTTACGGTCTGGCTGCTGAAGACATTGGACTATTTTGGACTGATCCCGGGTTTTTTGCTGGAGATCAGCCCCTTCCACGGAAGCGCGTATTTTACCTCTATGGGTTCTTTGGGAATCCGCCCTGTGTATCACCATCTTTATGATTTCGGAACCATCCCGGTGTTTTGCGCCTTTGGTCGTAAGCGCCGTGCTGAGGAGATCGTAAATGGCGAGATCACGGTGCGCAAGTATCTGGATCTTAAGTTTAATCTGGATGAGCGGATCTGCGACGGCTATTACTATGCCGCGGTCATTAAGCATTTTATGCGGATCTTGAGTCACCCGGAGGTTTTGGACCAGCCTCCGGCAATTGTGGAGAAGGATGTTCCGTAAAGAAAGATTAAGAAGCCCCGGCTTTTGCCGGGGCTTCATTTTTTGTAATGCAATATCGGAAGATGGTGCATCAAAAGAACTGGGCGCACAGATTCCTGTTATTTGATGCGGATATTTATATCGCCGGTGTCGGTGGTAATTTCACATCTGCCGCCGGTTACGGTGTTCGGCAGGGAAACGCGTCCGGTGTCTGTCTTGGCGATGAACACCTTGTCGGTAAGCAAGCTGCCGGTCACATCGCCGGTATCGGTTTCCACGAAGATCTCAGCAGCATCTGCGTTATCAAAGCGGACATCGCCTGTGTCCCGAACGATGAAGAATTTTTCCGTGGCGACTACATTTTCAAGGTGAATATCGCCCGTATCTCCGCTGGAAACAAGGCTTTTGCACCGAATCTCGTTCAATGTTGCTTTGCCGGTGGAAACGTCAATATTGATACCTCCGTGGCAGGCTGTATCCGTAACAAAAACGCTTCCCGTGGTGACGGACAGATCAAGGGTGTTCGTAACTACGCTGTTGACTTCAATGCGACCTGTGGTGGTTGCGATTTGGATGCTTTCAGAGGCGGAAGCCCGGTTTGTCACACTTCCGGTGCTCAGGGAAACGGCAATACTCTCAAACTGAAAATCCTCCGGGATATTCACGTTTCCGGTATCTCCGGAAACGCAAAGGGCGCTGTACAGGCTTTGGGGGAGATATACGGTGATCTTGGGATTTTTGAAATAAATACCAATGTGATCATACCACTGCCGGGTATCCTCAAGCGCAATGGTAAGGGTGTCATCCTGTACCGAAACGGCGTGCTTCGCGTTTTTGAGCTCGTAGCAGACCACGGAGGTTTTATCGTCTGCAGAGGGGAGGAAAGTGATGCCTGCGGTGTCGGTTGCGATGGAAATGCTGTGATAGCTGTCGCTGATGGTGTGCGCGTTTGTTTCGTATTTGTCTGTTTCCAGGCCGGAGAAATCCCACTGGTGTCCCTGCATACCGCCGGCAAAGATCAGACAACCGACGATGATAAGTAAGGTCGCGGCAATCAGCCATTTTTTCATTTTGCTCCCCCTTTTCTTGTAATGAGTTTCTTGGTAAGCAGAATCGTGCCGCTGGTTGCCGCCTTGCAACCGAAGAAGAGGAAGATCGCCAGACCTGCGCATACACATCCTGCGCCGATCAAAGCGATTCCGGTCATAGTGTTACTGCCCAGGGAAAAAGCGATACCTGCGGCCAAGCCACCCAAGCTGCAGCCTGCAAGTGTTCCGAAAACCGCCCACAGGGAAATGATCAGCGACCATAATGTAACATAAAGGGAAAGCGCCACCGCAAACGCAGCAATCAGGAGAGAAAACCAAATAGGGGAGCCCACTACCAAAAGCACGATCTCCCAGGTCTTCAGACGCCGCTTTTCTTTTGCTTTCCTGGGAGGAAGAATTTCTGCGGCAATCTCATCCACAGAGCCGACAGCGGCAACCGCATCTTCCTCCGACAGACCTTCTTCCATCCGGTCCTCGATCATCTCGCTATAAAAACGCAGACGCTCTTCCGCCTCCTCTTTGGGCAGGGAAGAGAGCTTATCATTTAGAGATATCAGAAACTGGAGCTTTGTCATTGCTTCGCATCCTCCTTGGTCACAAATCGGTATATAGATAGGATCTCTTTCCACTCATCCTTAAATTCTTCTATGCGCTTTAAACCTTCGTCCGTAATGCGGTAGTATTTCCGAAGTCTGCCGCCGTGCTCCGCGGTGCGGACGGTGAGCATATTTGCTGTTTCCAGGCGCTTTAAGATGGTGTACAGGGTGGACTCGGAAAGCTCGATGTACGGTTTCATATCTTTGATGATCTTATAGCCGTATGAATCCTCGCTTTTGATGGCTGCCAGTACGCATACATCCAAAAGACCGCGCTTTAACTGAATGTCCATACCATACCTCCTTTTACATAATACATCATAATACGAGGCATTGCAGCTGTCAATAGTTTTAATGAAAATACCATCGGGCGCAGGCAGAAAATGGTTGGAGGATTTCATGAAATTGGGGACATCAACACCGGGCGAAAAAGTTTATTATAAAAATATTTTAAAAATGCTTTAAAAACACTTGACGAAATACCACAAACAAGATTATAATTGTGCATATAAACTATACCCTTGCGTAAAAATGGAAGGGTTATTGGCTCAAATTGCTAATAGTTTGCGGATCTTACAACTTTCTTAGAGAACAAATGATGCTTACAGTAAAATGAAAGCAGCGTTTAGGATAGACCGAAGGGGGTTATATCTTGGGAAAAATAATGACGAAGAAGGGGAAGACCGGGGAAAACGGTCAGCGTTTGCAGGCTCCGAACAGCCGCAGCAGACTGCTGACCCGTGTTTGGAAGAACAGGGAAGTATACCTGCTGGTCCTGCCTGCGATCATTTCCGTATTTATTTTCCACTACATACCTATTTACGGCGCACAGATCGCATTTAAGAACTACCGTCCCAAGCTTGGCATTTGGGACAGTCCCTGGGTCGGCTTTGATCATTTCGAGCGGTTCATCAATTATCCGTATTTCGGACAAATGATGTGGAACTCCCTGTGGATCAACATTGTGGATCTGCTTTTCTTCCCGCTGCCTATCATCTTTGCGCTTCTTCTCAATGAAGTGCGTTTCCAGAGAGCGAAAAAGCTGTGCCAGACCATTACCTATGCACCTCACTTTGTTTCTACAGTGGTCGTTTGTACCATGGTCACGCTGTTTTGCAGCAATGAGGGCCTCTTCAAGTTCCTGGCGGATTTGATGGGTGTTGAGTATAAGAGCCCCCTGGAAAGCTCCCCTCTGTTTGCTTGGGTTTTGGCGCTTTGCAATGCCTGGCAGAACCTTGGCTGGAGTACCATTATTTATATGGCTGCGCTGTCCAGCGTCTCTCCGGAGCTGATCGAAGCGGCCCGCATTGACGGTTGCAATCGCTTGCAGGTGATAAGAAACATCAACCTGCCCACCATCGCGCCTACCGCGGTGACCATGCTGATTCTGCGTATGGGCTCTATGCTTTCCACCGGCTATGAAAAAATCCTGCTGCTGCAGAACAATCTGAACCTGGATGGCTCCAATGTTATCTCTTTGTATACTTACCAAGTCGGTATGCTCCAGAATATGTTCAGCTATTCCACGGCCATTGGCTTGTTTAATAGCCTGATCGAGGTGGTGCTGGTTCTTACTGTGAACCAGATCTCGAAGAAAGTCAATGAGGTCAGCCTATGGTAAAGAATACATTGCAAAAAAAGAGCAAATTAAATGCCGTTACTCCTTTCGATGTGATTGTAATGGTGTTGGTTGCGGTCATTACGGTGATCATCGCCTACCCTCTGTGGTTCGTAATCACCGCGTCCGTATCTCCGGCTGACGATGTTGCTGCCGGCAAGACCCTCCTGTGGTTCAGTAATTTTAACTTGAACGCTTATCTCAACGTGTTCCAGGAAAAGCGTATCTGGATCGGTTACAGAAATACGATTTTCTATACGGTGGTCGGTACCATTTATAACCTGGTGCTGACGCTGCCCGCTGCCTATGCTATGACCAAGAAGGACATCCCGTTTCATGGTGCGATCAGCTGGTTCTTCTTCATTACAATGTTCATTAGCGGCGGTCTGATCCCCAGCTTTATTCTCCGTAAGAATCTGGGCCTGTACAACACTCCTTGGGTCATGATCATTACCATGGGTGTCAGCTGCTACAACCTGATTATCTGCCGTCAGTATTTCACGAACAACATCCCCGGAGAGCTTCGGGACGCGGCGTATATCGACGGCTGTGGCGATATTATGACCTTCCTGAAGATCTATATTCCTCTATCCAAGCCTATTATCGCCGTTTTGGCGCTGTACTGTGCTGTTGGCAAGTGGAACGACTATATGAGCGGTGTCATCTACTTCCAAAATCAGGATTACTTCACCCTGCAGCAGATGATCCAGATCGTTACACAGCAGGGCGTCAATATCGAGCAGCTCTTTGAGGATCCCAGCCTGGATGCGGAGTCCATCTCCGCGATCATGGATCGCTACTATCTGGCCCGGACTATGAAGTATGCCATCGTATTCGTTGGCTGCGCTCCGCTGCTGATCGCATATCCGTTACTGCAGAAGTACTTTGTCAAGGGCGCCATGATCGGCTCTGTCAAGGGTTGACCCGGAAGCAAGTTTTTGTGTCAATTATTAATTAGTAAATTGTTTTTAATAATTAAGGAGGACAACATTATGAAGAAAGTACTGTCTTTACTGTTGGCAGTTGTTATGCTGCTTTCTATGGCTGCCTGCGGCGGTGGCGGCAGCAATGAGGAGAAGCAGCCCGCTGAGGTGGTCATTCCCGAATGGCTGAATGTGGAAAGTGAGATCCCTCTGGTGAAGGAAGGCGAGGAGAAGACCCTGCGCGTCTGGATCCGCCGTGAGCCTACCTGCGGACCTTACCAGGATAGCTGGGTTTACAAGTACATGACCCAGGTCATGAATGTGAATCTGGAAGTCACCGAGGTTCCCAATAACTCTACGCAGCAGCAGATCGCAATGGCCTTTGCCAGTGACGAGCTGCCCGATGTGATGATCGGTTTCCAGAGCTATTTTAACGCTTCCCGTGTTACCCAGCACGGCACCATCGACCAGCAGCTGGTGAACATCGCTCCCTATATTACTCCCGAGCTGATGCCTAATCTGTATAAGGTCTATAACGAATTCCCCAACTACCGCGTGGAAGTTACCGACAGTGAGGGCGCAATTTACGGTCTGGGCCTGATCATGGCCGAGAACTACAACGCAACCCCCATGACCCAGTGGATCAACTACGACCTGCTGGATAAGGTAGGTAAGAAGGAGCCCCAGACCCTGGACGAGTTCCTGGATACCATGCGCGCAATCAAGGCCCTGGGCGATGATATGGTCCCCATCGGCGGCGGCTATAACACAAGAAACGGCCTGGGCAGCCTGGTGCTGAACGCTCTGGGTTACCTGACCACCGACCCCAACGGTCTGACCCCCGCTATCCGCAACGGCAAGGTCGTGATCCCTGCCGCAGACAGCGAAGCCTTTGGCGAGTACCTGAAGGTACTGAAGACCTGTAGAGACGAAGGCCTCATTTCCCCCGACTACTTCACCATCAATGGCGACCAGGTGGGTGCTTTGATCGCCGAGAACAAGACCGCCTTCCTGGGTGGCGGCGGTTGGCCCTATCAGTACACCAAGGACTCCATTGAGAATTGGTGGGGTCTGTCTCCTCTGACCAGCGACTATAACAGCACCAAGCAGTGGCCCAAGGCGTCCATTGCTGTTACCTGTGGCGGTTTCGTGATCACCTCCGCCTGCGATCCCGAGCTGATCCCTCTGGCCTGCCGCTTTGCAGACCTGGGCTACAAGAAGCACAACTACAACATCTTCAACAAGGGTCCCCATATCGAAATGGAGAAGGACTACATGCTGGGTGTTGGCGGCTGGTACTACAATGAGGACCTGGTCCACCAGTTCGTGGATATGGAAAACGATCCCACCAAGTGGGGCAACCTGAATGACTACCTGGACGATAAGATCCACCTGTGGTATGCCGCTGCCTGGGGTTACTTCGAGTACGACGGCTCCGAGGATGTGATTGGCTACGAGGTGCGTAACATCTATCCCGACATCACCGGTGTGGAAGATCCCTCTATCTTCCGTGATTATGAGCCCGAAAATGGCGCACTGAACAATGTTGACCACGCTACTATGGCAGCAACCCTGGAGATCTATCCCTACATTACCTTTGATTGCTACCCCAGCAACGTGTTCCTGAGCACCGAGCAGGCCCAGGAGGCAGTGGACCTAACCACCACTCTGGTCACCTATGTCCGTAATGAGATCGGTAAGTTCGTTACCGGTGAGAGACCTCTGACCGACGCGGAGCTTGACAAGTACTTCGAAGAAGTGAACAAGATGGGCGCCGAAAGACTTCTGGAGATCTACACCGAGTACTACAATAACCGGAACAAATAAATCCCTTATAAAGCATAATTGCCAGGGGGTTCGTCCTGGGACGAATCCCCTGGCTTTCACACTATAAGGCAGAGGTTAAGAAAATGAAAACTTGTACCGTAGAACAACATAGAAATCGCATCCGCAACATCAATGAGGCGGAAAAAAGCGTAAAGAGCTGCTTAAGACGTAAGCGTATCCATGATTATCTGTTCGGTCAGTGTTCCTACTACATGGGCGACTATCCTGCAAAATTCTCTATGGAGCCCACCCAGTATGACTATGAGATGCTCAAAGATATGGCACAGAACGGTGTGCAGCTGATCCAGTTGCATGAGGACTGGAACGACTCTGCACGGCTGTATGGTGGCAACAAGTACAATAGCTTTGAGCCTGAGGGTTTGAAGCACTTTGTTGCCCTGGCGCACTCCTTCGGCATTAAGGTCATCCCTTACATTTCCTCCGGCTATTTCCATATCTATGACCCGGATTTTCGCAAGGAATTTGCCCAGACTGAGCGTTACTGTATGAACGCTCTGCACTTTAAGTATATTCGCTGCTCCGCTGGCAGTGCCGAATGGCGCAGCTATATCCTGCCCCGCACCCTGGATGTTCTTAACGAGTACGGCTTTGACGGTATTTACAATGACTGGGGTACTGACAGCAACTATATCCTTAACAAGCAGCTGCAAAAACCCGGCATTGGCTACTACGATCCGGAGATCGAGGACCTTCTGAGCATTATCTACGGGGAAGTGAAAAAGCGCGGCGGTGTCTATAAGCTCCACTGCGACCGTGATGACCCCGCACCTTGCCTGGACAAGGTATACGACTATCTGTGGATCGGTGAATGGGTAAAGGATCTGAAGATCGGTGTGGGCAAGACCTATGAGGATTACCTCGTACCTTGTCCCGACTTTGCCCGCAGCGTTAACGGCAGTATGGAGTCTCACTTCATCAAGGCCATTCCCTTCCTGCAGTTCCCCTTGCTCCTGCGCGGCCGTCATAATATGGGTACCCATCTGGACCTGCCCCATGTGACCTACTACGGCGAGGAATTTGAGGGATCCGATGCCTGGTTTATCCGCCGAGTCCGCAAGTATATGGACGAAAATCCCAACGGTCCTTATGTGTACAGTCTGTGGTCCAGCCTGGGTCATGATGACGAATACTACGAAATGTGGAAAAAGTACCAAAAGCTCTACGCGCCCATGGTCGAAGAAGCCAGTGTCGCATACCTGGAGATCCGGGAGTGTGACGATATCCTCTCTGAGCTTCCGGAAAAGGTTATCGCTTCCATGTTTGTTAATGAAGATCGCTATCTGGTCGTTTCCAATCTCTCTGATGCGCCTTATACCCTGCAGCTGAAGGACGTTTGGGTGGACCGGGAAACGGAAAAAGAAGGCAAGCAGTTTACCATCCAGCCCGGTAAGGCACTGTTTTTGCGCCTGAACTAATCTTGAGGTGCGTGTTATGAAGATATATACCACTGAGCAGCATGCGAAACGTATTCGTAATATCAATACGGCGGAAGCGAGTATCAAGAAATGCCTTCGTCGGCACCGTGTCCATGATTATCTATTCGGTCAGTGCACCTATAATTTGGGGGATTATCCCGTAAAATTGTCGCTGGCACCCTCTGAGTATGAC
>JAZSAB010000116.1:0-9355 GCA_045601675.1 Faecousia sp. | reverse complement strand
GGCGGCCGTCACGGGCGGCGGTCATTTCAACCTCGTAGGTGTCGCCGGTGAAGGAGGTGGTTACGTTGAAAGTGCTGCTGCCCTTTTCGGCATAGTACCACTTGTAGGTAAGTCCGTCGCCGGTTGCGGTGACCGTCACCGGCACAGTCGCGCCCACATAAACACCTGCGGAAACAGGCTGCTTGGTGATGGCGGCCTTGGTCATGGTGCTTAAGGTGACGGTCTTGGTCTTTACCTTGTTGCCGTACTTATCCTTCACCAGGCAGTAGACCTGGCGGCCATCGGTGGCAGCGCTCATTTTGGTCTTATAGGTGGTTCCCTTCATGGAGGTAACCTTCTTGAAGGAGGACGCCCCTGCGTTTTTATAGTACCAGGTATAGCTCAGCCCTGTGCCGGTTGCCTTCAGCTTTACGGAGGCGTACTCGCCGCTGTAGACCGCAGCGGATGCGGGCTGCTTGGTGATCTGCACCTTTACTCTTACGGTAATGGTCACCGCCTTCGTCTTAACGGTATTGCCGTACCGGTCGGTGATCTTGCAGTAGACCTTACGGCCGTTCATTGCCTTGGTCACGACCCGGTTATAAGTGCTGCCGGTAATGGACTTATCTAACTTATAGGATTTGGCGCCCTTATCCTTGTAGTACCACTTATAGATCAACTGATCGCCAACGGCCTTTACCTTCACGCCTGCCTTGTCGCCCACATAGACCTTGACGGACTTGGGCTGGGTCTTGATCTTTGCTTTTACCATAGCGGTCAGGGTGACGGTCTTTGATTTCACGGTATTGCCGTATTTATCGGTGATCTTACAGTAGATCTTCCGTCCGTCCATAGCAGAGGTCATCTTGCGGTTATAGGTGCTGCCGGTAACAGACTTATCTACCTTGTAAGACTTGGCGCCCTTCTCCTTATAGTACCACTTGTACTTAAGGCCGGTGCCTTTGGCGGTTACCTTTACCTTGATCTTGGAGCCGGTGAACACGCTGGCAGAGGCGGGCTGCTTGGTGATCCGCACTTTCTTGGATGTGGTGGCAGAGGTAGAGGCTTTTGCCGCCTCCGCCCCCATCGGCAGCGCAAGCAGACACCCCAAAAGCAGGATGGCGGCACAAATTGCTGTCAAAGTTTTCTTCATTCGTTTCTCCTTTGCTAATAGCGCACAGTTCCACTAATACTTCTATTATAAAGTATAACAAAAAGTCCCGGTTTTTTCAAGAAATTCCTTTCCCCGCACCGCATGTTTCGGCAAAATGCAAAAAAACCGTGGGGAATTTTTGTTCCCCACGGATATCTTTTTGTTTATTTTATCACCTTATAGCTGAGGACCTTTCCCGTTGCCATATTGATCCGGTACTGGGAGGAATACCCCTTGCTGTCCTTGATGGTGATCCGCGCCACCAGATTCTTCAGGCTTCCCGTAGACATAATGCCGTAGGAGCGGCTGGAGGTGTAGCCCCTTGAGATCTGGGGATACTTGCTGTCCTTGTCCCGGAAGACCTCGTACTTATACTGGTACGGGGCAGTTCCCTTTGCCGGCTTTACTGTGA
The DNA here is from genome assembly GCA_045601675.1 of Faecousia sp. GTDB lineage: Bacteria > Bacillota > Clostridia > Oscillospirales > Oscillospiraceae > Faecousia. Next base: position 7,811 of record JAZSAB010000116.1, on the reverse strand, counting down.
GCATGCAGGTGTTGTAGAGTCTGCCGTCCATAGTCTCCTTTGACAGGGACGGAGTAAAGGTGGCGGTGATACCCTTTGTCTTTTTCTGCAGGGTTACGGTCTTTGTCTTAACAACATTTCCGTACTTGTCGGTGATCTTGCAGTAGAGCTTGCGACCCAGATTCTTCTTGGTCAGCTTTATCTTATAGGTGCTCTTCTTGGCGGACTTGATTGCCTTATAAGACTTCATGGTCTTATCCTTGTAGTACCACTGGTACTTAAGTCCGTCGCCGCTTGCCTTTACGGTAAATTTCGCAGTATCATTTAAGACCACCTTGGCGGATTTGGGCTGGGTCTTGATCTTCGCCTTTGCCTTTACCGTAAGGGTCACGGTCTTGGTCTTGACGGTGTTTCCGTATTCGTCGGTGATCTTGCAGTAGACCTTTCGTCCGTTCATGGCCTTGGTGGCAGAGCGGTTATAGGTGCTGCCGGTAACGGATTTGTCCAGCTTATAGGACTTGGCGCCCTTATCCTTATAGTACCACTTATAGCTAAGGCCGTCGCCGGTTGCCTTTACGGTGACCTTGAGCTTGGTGCCGGAATAGACCTTGGCAGACTTCGGCTGTTTTGTGATCTTTAATGTTGCGGCAAGGGTCAGCGTCGCTTCGTTTGTGCTTGCGGCGCTTCCGTACTGGTCGGTAACCTTGCAGTAATAGGTCCGTCCGTTTACGGACTTGGACATTTTTACCTTGTAGGTGGCAGAAGTAGCGCCCTTGATTGCCTGATAGGACTTTCCGCCCTTATCCTTGTAGTACCACTGGTACTTCAGACCATCGCCGGTAGCGCTTGCCGAAAGGGTGACGGTTTTGCCGTTTTTTACCTTGGCGGTGGACGGATGACCGGTAAGCTTCAGTATGGCTTTGACGCTGATAGTCACCGCATTTGTATCCAACAAGTTTCCGTATTCGTCGGTGACCCGGCAGATGAGCTGCCGGTCCTTGATTGCCGTTGTGGCTTTCAGTGCATAGGTCGCGCCGGTCTGGGCAGCATCCTTTTGGAATGCAGTCATGCCCTTGTCCTTATAGTACCACTGGTAGGTAAGACCGTCGCCGGTAGCGCCGACAGTAACGGAGAAGCTCTTCCCCTCCTGGACGCTAACAGACGCAGGCTGGGCGGTGATCTTCACCGCGTTTTTGATGGTGATGGTTGCCGCCTCGGTGGTGGCGGTATTGCCGTACTGGTCGGTGATGACGCAGTAGAGCTGACCGCCGTTGTGGCTCTTGTCTACCTTGGAGGTATAGGTATTTCCGGTAGCGCCGGAGAGCTTCGTTGCGTTCTTGCCGCTCCTATAGTACCACTGGTAGGTAAGACCGTCGCCCTTGGCATCCACGGAAACGGTGACGCTTTCGCCGGGATATACCTTCTGGGATCCCGGCTGGCGGGAGATGTTGATGAGAGATTTATACTCCTCCACATCAAAGAAATCCACCTGGTACTCTATGGTCGCCGATGTGCCGTCCCGCTTTGTAAGACCGGTGATCTTTACGGTATAAACGCCGCTGTAGCCGCCCAGCTTGCTGTAATCCGGGCGGAAGATCAGGCAGTTCGGAACACCGTAGCCGCTGCTGTCCACACGCAGGTAAGGCGCGCTGCCATTACTCTTTCCGGGGGTGCTTCCGTTAAAGACCCACTTATTCCCACCGCCGGTAACGGTGATCTGCAGCGCGTTCCGGTTGGGGACATTATAGATCGCAGGGTTCAATGTTACTGACCAAGGGACATTGTGCCCGAAGAGGTTCGTGGGCATATTGCCGGATGCAGGCCAGGAAACATAATCATAGCTGCAGGATCCACTTTTGTCGAAGACCTTGTAGGCGCTGTACTGCCAGTCATCCTTTTGAGAAACCGCAGAACCCACACCCACATATTTAAGCGTAGGATTTAAAAACCATCTGCGGTGACCGATCACATCGGCATTGCTGGGATCCTCATCATCCATACAGCCCTGGACACCTACGATCAGCGCCTGGGCCTCGGTGTAACCCCAGCTGCAGGAAAGGTTACTGGAAGAGGTGGCCGCATATCCCTCTTTGTAAAAATCGTAAGACATATTCGCCGGCTGATCGGGGGTATGGCTCATAACACCGTTTGCTGCGTTGACCACCGCGCCGTGCTGGGCGCTGGTGTTTAAGTCTTCCCGCAGCTCCAAAGCGGGCAGCTTTGCCACATAGCGGATATAGTTTAAGTATGTAATCGTTCCCAGCTTGGCAGAGTCGCTGAGCTTACCTAAAGTGTAGGGAGCGGATGTGGACGGTCTTTCGTCAAACACTTCCCCGATTTTCACGATCTCATTGTATTTTGCCGCGATCTGCACCTTGGTAGGCTGGGCTGCGTCGACGCTGCCGCTGTTTGCCGCGTTGGCGGTAACGGGCAGGATCACGCATACTGCAACCAGCAGGAAGCAAAGCAGCATGGATAGCCGTTTTTTCATAAACAAACCCCTCCAAATTCAAATGAAGTCCCTATATTATCCATTATAGCGGGTCATTTGTCTCTTTGCAAGAGATATTCCCTGTATTTCCGGGGGTTGCCCCCGGATTATTTTTGTTGTATACTAATAAAAAAATGCGAAAAGGAGCTTTTCTTATGCAATACCGCAAATTCGGAAACACCGGTTTTATGATCTCTGCTCTTGGCTTTGGCTGCATGCGTCTGCCGGAAATTGAGCACGAGGACGGCACCTGGGAGGTAGACCAGGAGAAGACCAACGAGATGCTCATGCGGGCATACGAGTTGGGCGTCAACTACTTCGACACCGCCCTGTACTACTGCCACAAAAACAGCGAGATCGCCATCGGTAAGGCCTTAAAGCCCATCCGGGATAAGGTCTGCATCTCCACAAAATGCCCCCTGGAGCTTGTAAACGAGCCGGCGGATTTTGAAAAAGTGCTGGACGAAAGCCTCAGAAAACTCGACACCGATCATGTGGATTTCTACCACTTCTGGGGCATTGACCGGCAGGAATTTGACGAGAAGATCCTGGCGCTGGGTCTTTTGGAGGAAGCGAAAAAGCTGAAAGAAAAAGGTAAGATCCGCCACATTTCTTTCTCCTTCCACGACACCCCCGAGGCCCTTAAGTACATCATCGACACCGCTCCGGAATTAGAAAGCGTGTTGCTGCAGTATAACCTTTTGGACCGCAAAAACGAAGAAATGATCACCTATGCCGCCGAAAAAGGTCTGGGTGTGGTGGTTATGGGTCCCGTTGGCGGCGGCAGACTTGCCTACCCCACGGACCTCGTTAAGAAGCTGGGCGGAGAGAATCTGAACACCTACGAGCTTGCCCTGCGGTTCGTGCTGGGTAATCCCCATGTTTGCTGCGCCCTGTCCGGCATGCAGAACCCCACTATGGTGGAGCAGAACGCAGCGGTAGCCTCTCTGGAAACCCCCATGACCCAGGAGCAGTGGAAGCAGGTAGGCGAAAGCCTGGAGAACCTGCAGAAGTTCTCCGAGCTGTACTGTACCGGCTGCAATTACTGCCAGCCCTGTCCCAAATCCATCGAGATTCCCAAGATCTTCCAGGCCTACACCTATCACAATGTCTACGGACTTACGGAGCTGGCAAAGAAAACATACCAAAACTACCTGGATAAGCCCGGCGCTACCTCTGCGGACTGCGTCGATTGCGGAGCGTGTGAGGAGAAATGTCCTCAGAAACTGAAGATTCGGGAGCTTCTGCCTATGGCGGAAAACAAGCTCTCCTCTCTGTAAAGGAGTTTTTACTATGGCAAAACTGACATTTACCACCACCGGCTGTTGGGATAACGCCACCGGCTTCGGCTGTGCAAGTCTTGGTCTGCCCGGTCTGTGCGAAAACCACATTCCCATGGTCGCCACCTACGAAAACGACCTGAAGGGCACCATCCTTACCGGCAGCTATGAACAGATGCTGAGCGCTGCTACCGATGTTTCCGCCACCGTATATGCCGCCATCGTCGTTTTCGGAAATGCCGGCGGCGAAAACGAATTCCTGCGGAAATTGCAGGCGATTTTCCCCTGCCCCATGGTTGGCGGCGGCGCAGCCATTGACGGAAAAACCGGCAAAGCCGGTCTGATTCCCGGCGGCGGAGAGGGCGCGGTATTTCTCATCACCGATGAGCGCTACACCTACGAGACCGAAACCCGCTGCATCCACACGGAGATTTTGGAAGAATGCAGCCTCACCTACTCCGCTCCCCGGACGATCCTTACCATCAACGGCGTTGACGCCGCAGCGTTTCTGCGGGGGAAAAAAGCAGAACTTGGTCTTCCGGAAACAGACTTTGAGCACCTGACCCTTTCCGATCTTCGAGGGGTCAATGCCCACCTTTCCTGCGCAAACGGTGTAATCAAAAGCGGACGGGATGTATGCGAAAAGATGCTGCTGCGCTATGTGCCCCACGAAAAAGTCTATGACGAGATGGCGCGTTTCTATGATGACCCCGATGCCATCGTCTTCGGCTGTGCCGGTCTTTCGGGACTTCTTGACAAGCCCCTGGATCCCCCGTCCTTGGGACTGTTCCTATTCGGTGAGGTCTGTACCGTAGACGCAGTCGCGGAATTTGGCAATCTCATGCTCAGCAAGCTGATCATCAAAAAGAAATAAAAAAGAACGGCACTCCGGTGGAGTGCCGTTTTCTTATTCTTTTACTGCCACGATGCAGCCGTCAATTTCCCGCAGCGCAGGATCGTTCAAAGAAAAATCCGTTTTGTTGGGGAATCCACGGACACCCTCGCCGGTACGCTTTGCCTCTGCCTCTTTCAGTACCCAAAACTTTAAAAGCGCCAGGTTCTTGTCCTCCGCCTGCTCATATTGGGCGTATTCCGAGGGAGAGAGGATGCGCTTTGCAAGTCCCGGCTTTACCTGCCGGTCCTTTTCCTCCGCGTCAATGCCGATGGGGCGCAGGCTCAGCGCGCAGAACACATGGTGATCTGTATGAGAGATGGAAAAATGCCAGAGGCTGTCCGGAAAGTAGGGTTTTCCGCCCTTCTCTATGGAAATTTCCGGCAATTCCTGCCCAGTTTGTTCCAAATAAAGCTTTCGGAGCAGCTGCCGACCGGCAGCGTGACCCTCACCGGGAAGGATCTTCTGAAACGACAGGATCAAGGGACTTCTCCCCCTTTCTCTTCTTCAGCAGCCGCACCAGTTGGACGATTCCATAGGGTAGTGCCAGTATGGCGGTCGCCACCAGGAACATAAATCCCAAGTCCGTGAGCTTATCTACGAAGCGCTGAACATAGGTCATAACCAGGGTGCGCATTGCAGATGCCTCAAAAGGCAGGCGGTTTACCACATCATAGCCCTTAATAAGTCCCATAAGTCCCAGCAAAAGTACCGCACCGGTGCCGGCGGAAAGGGACGCATAGTAGAGGGTTTCTTCCCGCTTTCTTTGCAGAAAGAACAAAAACACCAAAAGCAAAAACGCAGTGCCAAACAGCACAGGTCCGGCTATCTCCAGATAGCCGTATACACCTGCCGCCGCGCCCAAGAGTCTCGGCAACAAGGGGAGCCGGATTGCCTGGGTGTAATCCGCTATACAGGCATCCACCAGCTCCCGGATATTCTGCTCCAGCTCCGCCTCCGGAGTGGCGTAGATATTATGGGAATGGGCATACGCCCGGACTTTTTCCTCTAAGGCGGAACGCAAATCCTGGGTATCCAGTTCCACAGAACCGGTATAGGAACCTTCCAAATACAGCGCCGCCTGCTCCTCCACCATTTCCGGAGTCATTACCGCTACAAAGGGGTCTGTTTCCTCAATACCGGTGATGCTCAGCAGATTTTCCCATTTGTACTTGATCTGCTCATAAAGCTCGGTGTAGTAGCCGGAGGTCTTTGCGCTATCCAGCAGTGCATCCGGCTTGCAGAGCATATCCTTGACTCCAAGGCACAGTGCTCCGGCAATGGTGCAGATCGCCATAAAAAGCGCAAGCACGCAGCTAAAGACCGCAGAGAGAATGTTCTTTTTCATATCATTCCCCCCAATCCACGATCAGCGGTCCGGATGTGTAATCCGCGCACACAAAAAACCGCATTTTCACGCTGCCAAGGGCGGTGTACTGATAATAGCAGGTATAAAGGACAATGTTCTCGTCCTCCCGCAGAAGGTCATACACCGACTCGTCGTTGTCGGCGTGAACGCCCACATATTTTACCTCATAAGTATACACACCGTAGGCGGTACGCACCTGGATGGTGTCGCCCACCTCCACATTGTGGAGATTTTTAAACTGCCGGTTTACATGGGCGCAGACCATGGTAGTACCGGGGTAACCCACGATCATACTGCCAAGGAACTGTCCAGCACCTTTTCTAAGCGCCGCCTCGGAGTCGCCGTAAACCAAAGGACAGAGGATATCCGCATTGGGGATAGAAAGTTCTCCGTAAACTTGCTCATAGGAAGGAAAGTTTATATCCTTGATATTGACAGTGTCCGCCGTTCCCTTTCCCTCTTCCGGAGGCGCAAGAAAATCCCCCACATCGTGGCTCTGGGTCGCGGGATTCATCAGCAGCACACTTGCGTATCCCACAACATCTCCCACGGAAACATTGGCAACCACCAAAAGGACCGCGCAAATAATAATTGCAAAAGCCAATGGGGCAAACAAAAACCCCATTGGCTTTACAAGATACTTGCACAGTCGCTGAAATTTTCCAGCGTTCTTCATTTACTTTACCAGCAGACCCTTACGCTTGGAAACCACCAGCATAGCTGCGGTGCCGGCAACCAGGACGAATGCAACTGCCAGACCGATGGTCATAGCGGTGATGGGGAAATCCTCGCCGGTGGTCTTGACCACGGGAGCGGACTCGAACACCACAGTGCCATCCTTCACGGTGGTGATGATGACTACATTCTCTGCGCTGTTGTAAACCAGGTTCAGGTCCACCTCAGCACAAGCCTTCTGACCCAGGACCAGAACAGCAGAGCGGGATGCCTGGCTCATGGTGTTCAGGTTGTAGACAGAGCCGTCGAACTTTGCAGCGTCGGCTTCCTTCTTAACGATCTCAGCGCCCTCGTCGATATAGGCGATGATGATGTCCTTCTCTTCCTCGGTCATATCGCAGTCGCCAATGAAGTAGTTCTTGGCGCTGGTGACATACTTATCGGGAATGTAGAACTTCCACTCGTTCTTACCCATTTCCTTATACTCGCTGAGCTTATCCAGCACAGCCTGCTCGTTGGCATTGACGCCGGTAGCTGCAAAAGCGGGAACTGCCAGGACAGCGATCATAGCCACAACCAGGAGCACGGTTACTAACTTTTTCATAGTATAACCTCCCTAAAATGCCTTTTTTTAGCAAAAATATGATGAATAAAGGAATTATATCACAAGAAATATCCTGTGTCAATCCGGTTTACTGCTTAATTTCCTCCATCACGAAGCACTCGAACACGTCGCCTTCCTTGATATCGTTGAACTTCAGGATGCTCATGCCGCACTCGTAGCCGGCGGTGACCTCCTTGGCAGCGTCCTTGAATCGCTGCAGAGAGCCAACCTCTCCCTGGTGGATAACGATGTTGTCACGCAGCACACGGACCTGGGCAGCACGGGAGACCTTGCCGTCCTTGACCATACAACCGGCGATGGTGCCGATGGCGGAAACCTTGTAGGTCATGCGAACCTCGGCGTGGCCCAGGATGACTTCCTCGAACTTGGGAGCCAGCATACCCTTCATGGCGGCCTCGATCTCGTCGATGGCATCGTAGATGACGCGGTAGAAGCGCATGTCCACATTGGCGCGGTGGCCGCTTGCCTGGGCGGCAGCATCGGGACGGACGTTGAAGCCG
>JAZSAB010000115.1:0-2366 GCA_045601675.1 Faecousia sp. | reverse complement strand
GGTGCCGTATTCTTCCATAATTGCATTTCTCCTTTTTACTTGTTTTCTTGATACTGTAGGGTGGCGTCATGACCCCACCTACGCACTTCGACACGGTACCATGTCGACAGGGTGCGTACAGGTAGATAGCAAACCGGTACTTCTGATTCGTCTGGTCTGTCATCCAACCTGATCGGCGGGGGCATGCCACCCGCCCTACATTGGGTATACAGAACCTTACCGGTTCTCCCACTCGTAGTACTCCTTCAGCTTGTCCAGATGTTTGTCATCCACCCAGCTTTCGGCGTAGCCGCAGCTGGTGCAGCCGCATTTGGGACAGGTTTTGGCTTGTTTCATGGATCATTCCTCCTCTCCCCGGCCGACGATGACGAAGCGGTCGCAGTCGGGGCAGTGGTGGATGGGAATTTGGGTGCGAACCCTTTCCCAGCGTCCCTGCCGGGGAACCTGGATGTTTCCGGTAATAGGGGAGCATAGCTCCTTGATCCCATTCCAGCTCAGAAAATTCCGGATGGAGCTGCGGGGCTCGCTGGGATACCATGTGATGGGTCGCATGCTTTCAAGCTCGCCGGGCACCATGGTCTTGCCGCACCAGGGGCAGCTCATACGGCTCATGCGTTCTCACTCCCTCCCAGCTCGCTGAGCATCTGCTCGGCTCTTCGGATGGTCTGCACGCCGATCCAGGCGGTGAGCATGATCCGCAGCACCTGGTCGATGCGGTGCTTTGCGCCGGGGATGGGCTCGTCGTAATCGCGCAGGATGTCCGCGATGGCCACCTCCCAGTTGTCCTTGCCTCCGATGTGCCTTGCCCGGGCGGCCAGCCGCAGGAACATGAAGTAGAGCACCGTATCGTCGATCAGGTCGTCGCTTTCGTCATCCAGCCGTCCGTTGACGTAAGCCAGCAACGAGCAGATCTTGTCCATGGGCATGACCGTGCGGAGCATATTGATGGTCACGATACGGCAGAACTGGTTGCAGGAATAGCGCTTGTTCACCGGGCTGGACAGAAATCCCCGCTTGACCCAGTTCTGGATGTCGTGGGCCTCCACGCCGGAGACGGAAGCCATCTGGCTGCGGATCATGCCGCCGCCCAGGAACATCCCCTCGATCTGCCGGATGGATGCCTCCACCTCGCTGCGCTCTCCACGGATCGTCGTCCCCGGAATCGTCCATTCCATTTGTTACACCTCCATATGTTTGATGTAATGCGATATTATCACAGGGTTATATGATTGTCAAGGAGCGTAACGAAACTTCGTACGGATGGACAATTTTATATCGGTACGTTTGTACAGATTATATATGCCGTTCGTAAGCGCTCTTAAGAAACTGACAGTTCATCCGGAATAAACCATCAGAAAAGTCCGTCTTCCTTCGGCTTCGTGCAGCGCAGCATAGCCGGTCCCTGGGTGATCCCCGGAACGCAAATAGGCCGCCCCCTTGCGGGAGCGGCCTCGCGATTCAGTTTGACCGAGAATTACAGCAGCTTGGCGAAGTGCTTGATGGTGCGGACCATCTGGCTGGTGTAGGAGTTCTCGTTGTCGTACCAGGAGACGACCTGGACCTGGGTCTTGCCGTCGGGCAGCTTGTTGACCATGGTCTGGGTGGCATCGAACAGGGAGCCGAAGGTCATGCCGATGATGTCGGAGGAGACGATCTCGTCCTCGGTGTAGCCGTAGGACTCGGTGGCAGCGGCCTTCATGGCAGCGTTGATCTCAGCAACGGTGACTTCCTTAGCCACGACAGCGTTCAGCATGGTGGTGGAGCCGGTGGGAGTGGGAACGCGCTGTGCAGCGCCGATCAGCTTGCCGTTCAGCTCGGGGATGACCAGGCCGATGGCCTTGGCAGCGCCGGTGGAGTTGGGAACGATGTTCACGGCAGCGGCGCGGGAGCGGCGCAGGTCGCCCTTGCGCTGGGGGCCGTCCAGGGTCATCTGGTCGCCGGTGTAAGCGTGGATGGTGCACATGATGCCGGCTTCGATGGGAGCCAGATCGTTCAGAGCCTTAGCCATGGGAGCCAGGCAGTTGGTGGTGCAGGAAGCGGCGGAGATGATGTTGTCCTCAGCCTTCAGGGTCTCGTGGTTGACGTTGTAAACGATGGTGGGCAGGTCGTTGCCAGCGGGAGCGGAGATAACGACCTTCTTGGGGCCGGCGTCGATGTGAGCCTGAGCCTTAGCCTTGGAAGTGTAGAAACCGGTGCACTCCAGGACAACGTCGACACCCAGCTCGCCCCAGGGCAGCTCAGCAGCGTTGGCCTTTGCGTAGATGGTGATCTTCTTGCCGTCGACAACGATGTTGTCCTCGCCGGCCTCGACAGTGTGAGTGCCGAAGGGAGCAGCGTAAGCGCCCTGAGTGGTGTCGTACTTCAGC
>JAZSAB010000114.1:0-11380 GCA_045601675.1 Faecousia sp. | reverse complement strand
TATTATCAAGTGAGGGATGAGGTCATGATTGACCGCGACAAAAAGAAGAAAACCCCGAAACTCAAGGAGTTTCAGGGTTTTGGAGCTGCTAGCCAGATTTGTTTGCATTTTTGCCCTTTTAAGGGCAAAAATGGCGGTTCGGCTCCGTCCAGCCGTCGCCGGCGGCGCTCGTCCGCGCCGCATTTGATCTTTCAAATCTGTCTTTTGTCCATATCAAAAACCCCATCCAATTGGATGGGGTTTTTGACATGGAGCTGCTAGCCAGATTTGAACTGGCCACCGTCCTCCCACGAAGCAGGCTTCGTGGGAGCTCTTAACGACCTCGTGATTTTAATCTGCGCTTCGCGCATGGGATGAGGTCGCCAGTTTGGTCTATATAACAAAAAAGAACTCCGACTCCTAATGGAATCGAAGTTCTTTTGGAGCTGCTAGCCAGATTTGAACTGGCGACCTCATCCTTACCAATGGGATTATTGCTGTTTTGTGCCGTTTTGGAATGTCCGAAAAAGTGTTGAATTACAACGGATTTTTAGGTTATGCGTGTTACATCGTGGCGGAACTTTGGCGACCATTTTATAACTTGGGTCGCCATTTGGTCGCCAAATCTTACACCGGGTTACACATAGTTTCCGTCCCAGCCTTTTTGCGCCTGTTCATCTATCCAGCGTTCTAATGATTTGATAGGAATAAGCCTGCGCTTGCCTATCACGATCACCGGAAAGCCTTTGATTTTGATGATTTGGTACATTTTCGCTGTACTAACACCCAAGACGGCTGCAGCTTCGGCGACGCTATAGGTCAATTTTTCGTGTTTAATTTCATTTTCCATATGCATATCCTTTCTTTTGGGGAGAATATTATACCCAAAAAGAAAAACGCCACACCTCTAGAGGTGTGGTCGGTTTTATGACATATCAGCTTTGAATCGTGGCGGTAAAGGCTACCGCTTTGCCAAGGATATAAGCATTGCTCATTTCCTCATCCCACAAAACGGTTGTGCGGTATAGCGGGTTTGCGGGTTCTAGGGAAATATGATCCTCGAATATCCATACACGGCATAAAATAGCCTCTCCATTAAGCAGGACGGCAGCAATATCACCATTCTCTATGTCCTGCTGCTGGATGTATACAATATCCCCGTCATAGATCCGGGCATTGATCATTCCATCTCCCTTGCAGATCATCGCAAAGTCAGCGCGAATATCGCAAGGGACAGATATTTCTTGATTCATCGCAGGTGTTCCTCCTAATTTTGATTATTGACTTGGTGGGGAGGCTGGCCTATAATATAGGTGCCTCCCCTTGGTGGGTTGGTACTGGGCTCTTTGCACTCTTGCTTGCCGGCTGGTGCAAGGGCCTTTTCTTATGCGCTCAGCACAAAGCGGCGGGTGGTGGTCTGCTTTGCGAACTGCTCCCAGATCGTGGGGGCGGCAGCCTTCAGCGCCTTGCCATCGAGGCGGCTACAGGTGACTTCCTTCCAGGTGATCTTAAAGCTGGGGCCGTGGAGGGTGTCGGTGCCGTTCTCTGTCATATAGGCTTTCAGACTGTCCTCTGTGGCGGCGATCTCTGCGGCCAGCTCATCCTGCATCCGGCGCAACTCTCTAAGCTCCGCCACCTTGGTTTCCAGATCGTTCATGCTCATTGTGTGTACCTCCTAATTTTTTGGTTGCCGTCTCTCCGGCTGCCTCCGCTCCTTTGTGTTTGTTCTAGGGCTTACAACAGGCGGTGTTGAAATTGGGTTGCCCTGTTCTTTATGGTCTTATTATACACCCTTATTCGTGTAATGTCAAGGATTATTTACACTTCTTTTCGTGTAAAATTGCACAAAGAAATACTCCTATTTTCGTGCAATATTACTCTTGTTTTCGTGTAGACATTGTGATATAATATTGGTACAGTGGAGGAGAGAATGCGATTTCATCGCCGCCCCCCACCCATCAAACAGGAGAGGAGTTATATCAATGGCACTGGTATATAAGATAGATGTGCTGGCGGCCCTGAAAGAAAAAGGCTACAACACAAACAAGCTGCGGAAGGAGAAAATCCTTGCTGAAAGCACCATCCAGAAGCTAAGAGAGCGCAACCCTATAAGCTGGGCAAATATTGCGCAGATTTGTGAACTGCTGAATTGCCAGCCTGATTACTTTCTGGAGAACACGCAGGAGGGTTCAGAATGAAGAATTACGCTGATAAATTCCACATGACCCCGGAGCAGAGCATATTTCTGGCGAAAAAGAAATACGACGAAAACGTGTACTGTGGTATGCGGATGGAGAACCGGGCCGTGACCTTCCCCCAGACAAAGACGATCCTGCAGGGCGTAAATGTTCCCAATGTGCAGCTGTCTGACATTCAAGCTATTTTGAATATGCGTGATGCCTGGCAGTTCCTGTTGGGAAGTATGGATCAACCGGTTACTCTGGACTACCTGTGCAAGATCAACGAGCATATCGCCCGGAATGAGGCACTGGAATGGGGCAAGCTGCGCACTGGCTCTGTGATGATCTCTGGAACGGACTATTTGCCCCCTGTACCGTCCGCTGAGGCGGTAGCTGCTGAATTGGCGAAGATCCTGACCGCAGACACCTCCGCTACAGCAAAGGCATTAGAGGCGTTTGTGTGGGGCGCAAGAGGTCAATTCTTCTGGGATGGCAACAAGCGCACCAGTATGACCCTCGCAAACAAGATCCTGATTGCCGCCGGCGCAGGCTTCCTCACGATCACCGACCGCCACATGGAGCAGTTTAACGCTCTGTTGGTGGAATATTATAACAACGGCGACAGTGAAGCACTGAAGGATTTCCTCTACGAGAATACTATCCAAGGAATAGCATAAAAAATACCCGGGTACTAACCATTTTGTGGCGGTACCCGGGTTATACTATATGTGCGTTTGATGAAGGAGGCAAAAGCTATGAATAAACCTACTATGACAATCAAGGAAGTATATGAAGATCTCCGTAAGTATGGCTTTAAGATTTCTCAAAATAGGCTGTCAGACGGTATTGTTTCAGGACTATACCCGTTTGGCAGTGTATTGAATGTTGGGGAAACAGGAAAGCGAACTTTTCAAATTCTACGCGTGGATTATGAGAACTGGAAAAATAAGTTCGTCTTTTGTAGGAATGAACCCGGAGTCGCAAAGGATGATTCCCCACCGGCAGATGATCTGGAATGGGAGCTTCTCTCAACACGCACTTACACACAGGAGGATAAGGATATCATGTGGGAAGTTATTATTCGGAGTTGGACCAAAAAGCCGAAAAGGACTGATAAATAGGGCGGTATAACCGTCCGCTCGCGCGTGCGCGCGGGTACGCGCGCGAGAATGTTTGGTTTTATTAGGACTGCTGAAATTTCTCTTGATCGATTAAATATCGTTCCTGCACGCTCATTCCGGTATTTTTGAACACGCCAAGTCCAGCAGCTCCATAATAATCAAAATCATAAAATGGGCGCAAGAGTTTAGCTATACCTGGGCGCCTGAGCTGTCGCAACCCATTTTTTTCATTTAGCCAAATTGCTTGTCTTGTGGTTCCGGTTTCGATGGCTATTTGTTCAATCGCGATCCCTTCAAAGTATTTCTTTTGGATAATATCCCGCTGATTATCCGGTAATTTTCCTAGCGCAGCAGTCAGTGCGTTATGCAATTGCTGTTGATATATCCGTTCTTCTACATTCTGCAGAGGTATCTCGCTGGTTGGATCCGGGATTACCTCCAATAGCAGGTTGGCATCTGAATCGTCACTAAGTGGGTATTCCAGGCTTAATGCTGAATGTATAGGATCCTTGGCTTGCTTTTTGGATCGTATGCCGGTAGCTTCAGCAAAAGCTGTCCGCAGATGCAGCATAAACCACCCGGCGAAATTTCCTGAATCCGGATCGTATGTATTAACTGCCGCCACCATGGCAAGATAGCCAGACTGGTACAAATCATCAAAGTCAACGCCGCCACGGCTGCCTATAGCAGAGATGATACGTTTTGCCTTCCATCGAACAAGTCGCTCTATATGCTCCCATAGGTCTGCAAATAAATCTGCATTTCCCGCCTGGATCTCCGCCGCCAACTCCTCATTTGACATTGCTACAACCTCCCTGTATAATGGTGTTGTCACAAAATCCCAAACGATTGGGATTCTCACCAATATACAAGCAGCTCCCGGGTTAACAGCCTGGGAGCTGTTTTGTCGCCGTTAGGATCATCGATTATTCAGTCAAGCCGTAGCACTGCCCAACTAGACGTATAAAGTCGCGATGGTATCGGTATGCTGTTGATTCTGACAGATATAACCGGACCGCTGCCTGTTCTAAGGTACATCCTTCGTGCCACAGCACCAGCTTAATAATCTCTATTCTGTTCGCAGCATTCGCTTTACAGTTTGTGATTTCAATTGCTTTCTTGACAGCATCATACTCTTTCTGCTTAACCGGCTGAAGCTGTTGCTTGTTAGCGGTGTTTTGGTTGATCTTAGGGTATTGACGGATCATAGCTTTGGCATAGCTCCACCATATTTCTCTTGGTTTGCTCATAGTTCTTCCTCTTGACTGTATATTATCTTGTAAGTTTTCCACAGTAGCCAACAAGTTTTCCACAGAGTTTTGCACATTTGAGAGATTTTTTGTTATCCCGGCGGTGCTATGTGGTTGCTTTTGTAGTTACTGCTGTGGTTGACGTTGGGGTTATAGATGATGATGTAGATATAGTTGTATTTGTAGTTGGGGATATAGTTGTAGTTGGATACCATTGGTCATCATTGGTAATCAATGATAGGGAAGTGTGTTTATCCAATCCTCATACGATATTTCAGGTTCTCCCTTTCGCTTCCGTTCGCGGCAGGCTGTAGCATACTGACGCCTTAAGGTTGCCTTTTTGTACTCTTCAGCATCTCGGTCGAGCTTGGGTTTGATAAAACCCCAAGCCAAGGCTAACATACCATCAAACTCCGGAACGGTACCTATCTCCCCGTACTCCAATATGGCATCAAACAAGCGGCCTTTTTCTGCATCTGACAGCGCTTTCAAAGGCTGCCGAACGTCAAAATATAGCATTACTCCGGGTCTTTGCATACTGCACTCCTTACTTTGTGCAGGCGATTACCTGGATATCTGCCGGCACAATTCTGCGTATTTTGTTGATAAAGTATCCCTCATGGCTCATAGCATCGGATAAATGTAACAGATAGATCTCTCTGCAGCAGGACAGATCCAGGCTCTGCAGATACCGACATAGAGTGTTGATTTCCATGTGGCTGTTGGTGATCCGGTGGCGGACCTTGTCAGGGATCTTTTCGGACCTGTCCAAAATATCACGGTCGTAATTTGCCTCGATTGCAAGGATATTGACACCCGGAAAGCGGTATGCAAGGTTTACCGTGTCCGTAGCAAATGCCAGTACATCGCCATCAATGCGGCTCTTAAACAGAAACCCTAACGGCTCCACTGCGTCGTGGAAGGTAGAAAACGGTACAATGTCAATACTGCCTACCGTGAACTGCTCGCCGTGCTGAATAGCCGCCACGGGCTCCAGATTCAGCATATCCGCCGTTCCTTGGCTCATATATACCGGAATACCGGCGGCAACGAGATCCGCCACACACCCGCTGTGGTCCTTATGTTCGTGGCTTACGATGCAGGCAGCGAAAGAGGATAGGGAAAAGCCGGCGAGCTGCTGCAGCTTTTTGCGGGAACACCCGCACTCCAAAAGAATGCGGGTTTCCTTGTCACTGATTATGTAGGCGTTGCCGTGGGATGAAGAGGCTAATGAGGTGAAGATCAAAACGGCGCACCTCCTGACACTGCTGTGGCGGTCGGTGGAGCAGCCACTGCAGGCGCCGCCACCTCGATGCTGTCCGTGGGCGTGTGTTCTTTCTGATACTGTGTAGATTTCTTGATTTTCTCTTGGATCCACTCAGGAAGTGTACCAAAGATTTCATCGTTCCAGCACTCCATGTCCCACCGCACAAGCGGGGCGACCGCTGCGGGAGCTGCTACGCCCTTAGGCAGCGCCATGACGTTGACTACGTTGGAGTATTCGCCGGTTTCGTTCAGCGCCACTGACACCTGACAGCCTGTTCCCAGTTGATCGAATACGTCAACCTCGCCAAAGGATTCATCTGTGTAAGTAACGGTGTTCCAGGAGGAGAGAAAAGCGCGCAGATTCCCCTTTTTGGATACCGAAAAGGCAAATTCTTTGGATAACTGCCGGGGCTTTTGTTCTCCGTCCACCTCGATCATCTCTCCGGGCAGTTCCCAAATAAACATCAATTTGTTGGCATAGTTTTTGAATTTTTCGGAATATTGCTCTCCCAGATCCACAACACCAACACACACGGCAATATATACGCCTGGATCAATAGGGGGCGCTTTGGGCTTTGCTCGGTCTTTAATTTTCATACTCGCACCTCAATTTCTTATCAGCGGGGGACACCACGAGACGGATGGTTTGTGTGGCGGCATATTCCAGGTTGGTGACGCTCTCTGCGTTATCCACAAACAGGGGGACTGCTACACCAAAGTGGCGGGACAGTGTATTGATAATGTCAATGCCGGCGTTTATTCTGGTGCCGTTATTCAGACCAATATAGGGAACGCCATTGCAGACTACGTCGCATCGTTCTTCAATACCGCCGTTTGCCTGCTCCCGGAAGAGGCGGAACCGTGCTACACGGAATAATCTGTTGATACTTTCCTCTACAAAGCGGGTTTTATATCGGGTGAATTCCTCTACGATGTACAGCATTTTTTCAATAGCTTCCATGGCTTCAGCGGCGTTCCGGGCCTCTTGCTGCAGTTCTGTTGTGCGTGTCCGGGCACGTTCCAGTGCATAGTGCTTGCCCAATTCTTCCTGCTTGGCGGCAATTCTGCACCGCAAGTCTGCAAGTTGCGCCTCTACAGTACTCCGTGTAGGGTCATCAGCCGCCACAGAAAGAGCGTTCCGGAGAGTGGCGGTACGTTCCTTGTTTTGCTGAATCTCCTCCCGGAGCTGGGCTGCTCGTTCCTGTGCCTGTTCCATGGCAGCCTTTTGGCTTGCTGCCGTCTGCTCAATTTCGTGTAACCGGTCCTTCTTTAACTTCTCAAAGGACTGCATAGCAGCAACCAACTGATCATCAGGAAGCTCTCTGCCGCAGGTTGGGCAGGTGCCGCCGGCGAAAGCCTCTTGATTGACAGTGACCCAACGGGCACGAGCAGCATTGATGTTGTACTCATAAGAAGAAATAGATTTCTCACAGATCTGCAGCTGCGATTCCTTTTGCGGCAGCTGCTGCTCCAGCTGGCTAAGCTCCCTCTTTTGTAGGTCATTATCGCTAGCACCGGGGACATGGATCTGTGCCGCCACTGTGGCGGCTTCCTGTTCTAACGCATTGATTTCCGCCCGTATTGCGTCAAAATCGATGTTCTCCAATTCCGCTATGGTCTTTTGGCATTCACTGATCCGGGCGGGAACATCTGTCTTTGCACCGGTGAGGTTTTTCTTTTCTGTACTCAGCTTTTGGTGGTATGCATCCACAGTCAAATTCCCAAGCGCTTGGGAAAGCGGGGAAAAGCGGCTATCCATAGCCATGATTTCCCGGTCAGACATTGTCCCGGCAATATCAAACAGCACTGCCCTGCGTTTCTGCCAGTGAAGATCCTGGGCAAAATAAGAAACTGACGTCAACAGACGAAAGGTATCTTCCGGAACGATTTCCTGAATGCGACTGTCAAAAGCGTTCTTTTTGCAAGGTACGCCATCGATGTAGTATTCACTGGTGTTGCCGTCATAGGTTTCTGTAGAACTGCCGCGCTTGGAGCTCCACAATTCCCGATATGTACGCCGCAGTGTAATCGTTTCATCCGCCACTTGCAGCACAGCCTCTACCGCGGTTATGGTGTGGCGGTCGGTGGCGCCGGTGCTGTCCAACGGCTTGACGTCAATGTTCTTTTCTCCATTGCCGGCGCTATCTTTACCGAACAGCAGCCAGGTCAAGGCATCGTATATACTGGTCTTACCGGCGGCGTTATCGCCGTATATTGTTGCACTCTTTCCCTGCAGATCCAGCTCCAGCAGCCTGTGGCACTTAAAATTTTCAAGGCGCAGCTGCGTGATTCTTATGTTTTTCATTGCATTAGCTCGCTTTCTGTGATACACTATCACTGTCATTCTTTGGCACTGCCGCCTTTGGAGGTTCCAGCTCCGGGGCGGCTTTTTCTTTTGCTCTGCATTCCTCGCAGATCTCTCCGGGATCCAGATAGGCCCCGCATTCGCAGATACGGTAGTACACGGCAATCACCTCAAGCTTTCATCCTATGAAGGTTGAGCGCCGCCACTGTGGCGGGTTGATTATCGCCGCCATCCGTACACTGCAGGTACCGTACCAGGTTAGGGTAGAAGATCAATAGCTTGGTGCCGGCTTTGCGAACAGGTACCGCGCCGGTTTTGATCCACATACGCAGCGTATACTCCGAAACCGGAAAGCCGTCATTCTTGGCTCTTTGTACAGCTTGCCGTACTGTTACTACATCAGCCATTAGGACACCTCCGCTTTTTCTTTTGCCAGCGTGTCAATGATCGTCAGGATATGCTCTTTTTCCTGTGGCGGCAGCTCTTTACGCAGTTTTCGCGAAAAATTACCGTCATTTACACCGATTTTCTCCGCCACCTGCCACAGACATATACCCGCACGCTTGGCTGCATCGCGAATATCCTTGTTTGCTGTGTTGCTCATTATTGATTCCTCCAGTCAAAAATTGTTGTTGACAGCATTTAATTGTTGCGCTAAAATGATTTTAGCAACAACAAATTGCATAGTCAATAGTTTGTTGCTTTGTAAGATGAAGTGCAATAATTAATTTACTCGTCCGGAGGTTATTGATATGGCTCGCAATAAAACATCAATAGAGGAAAAATACAACGCCCCTTTCCCCACAGCACTACGTGCGCTCATGGAAAAAAGAGGCGAAACTCAGGAGAGTATTGCCAAGGCGGCCGGAAAGACAAGGCAAACAATATCCCAGTATGTCAATGGGATAAGTGAACCTAAGTATGATGTGCTTGTAAAAATCGCTGATCATTTCGATGTTTCAACAGATTATTTGCTGGGGAGAACAGAGGATCCACACCGATTGCCTTGTGCTACTGAAGAATTAGGGTTATCCATGGATGCCATTAATAGTATTACAAAAGGAGACTTTGGGGAAAGTAATTACGCATTAATTGGGCTTGATGTTCTCTTGTGTGAACCAACGTTCTCTCTCGTTTGTTTTAGAGTGGCTGAATATCTGAAAGCTGTGCAAACAATGACAGATAATCCTTTTTCGCCCAAAGGCATTGACCCCTATTTAGAACTGCGGTTAACTGAAGAATTAGAATCAAAGCATCCAGAACTAAGAAATGTTATCTGGGTAAATTCAGGATCAAACTATGCAGTGCAAGCAAGAAAGGAAGCGTGCGAATTTTTTGAGAACACTCTAAAAAGTATTGCTGGAGATCAGGAATTGAAATTGATAAAGCAATCGCCCATATTGCGAAAATCAAAATGATCACAACCCATAAGGAGGCGATGTAATGGCGTCTATAAGAGAACGGAACGGCAGCTATCAGATCACCGTCAGCACCGGCCGGGACATCTACGGCAAGAAGCTCCGGGAGACCGCCACCTTTACGCCTGATCCAACGCTTACACCCAAGAAGCGGGAAAAGGCCGTGGAGGAATTTGCAAGGGACTTTGAACAGAAGATCCTCAGCGGTGCAGCTATGGACGGCCGCAAGATCACCCTGAAGGAGTATACAGACCGTTGGATCGTGGAATATGCAGAGCAAAAATTACAGCCCGCCACGGTCAACGCATACCGCTGCGAGCTGGAAGAAAAGATTTTGCCTGCGCTGGGGCACCTAAAGCTGTCGGAGCTGAAACCCCACAACATTAACGCCTTCTTTGTGGCTATGACCCAAGACGGCGCCCGGAAGGACGGCAAAGCCGGCGGCTACAGTAAGGGCACGATCGCAAAGACCCGGAATGTGATTTCCTCTGTGCTGCGGACTGCGGCGGAGTGGGAGATCATCGACCGGAACCCCTGCGACAAGGTGCGGCTACAAGGTGAAGACACCGCCGAAAAGCTGAAATTCTTTACGCCGGAGCAGACCGCCACCTTCCTGGACTATATCGAGCAGCCTTTTACTGTGAAGATCAAGGGGCACAAACGAGTAGACGATACCGGCACACCTTACACCGTGGGAGATTACGAGACCACCAAAGAAATTCCGGAGCAGCTGCGGGTACTGTTTAACCTGGCAGTGTACACCGGACTGCGGAAGGGGGAGCTGCTGGCGCTCCAGTGGTCTGACATCGATCTCGTAGCGGATGTAGTCCGGGTGTCTAAGGCGGTCACACTGGTGGACGGAAAGCCGGTGATCAAGGCGCCGAAAACCAAAACCTCCCACCGGACCGTATCAATACCGCATTCGCTATCAGAACGCCTCCGGAAGCTGCATACAGAGCAGCTGAAGTACCGCCTCTATGTGGGCGACTACTGGCAGGGGAACGACTGGTTGTTTACCCAGGACAACGGCAAGCTGATGAATTACTCTACGCCATACCAGGCACTGCAGGACATTATCCGCCGGTACAATGCCGGCAAGGCTCCAGACAAGCAGCTCCCGCTGATCCCGTTCCACGGACTGCGGCACACCTCCGCCACACTGCTGATCGCCAGCAAGCAGGATCTGAAAACGGTGTCCAGCCGGTTAGGCCACGCCCAGACCTCCACCACAATGAACATCTACGCCCACGCCCTTCAGGAGAGCGATCGCAAAGCCGCCACGGCTCTGGAAAATCTCCTTGCAAAACAGGCGTAAAAGCAAAAAATCACCGCTCCGGTCGCCAAATGGTCGCCATTTGGTCATCGGGGCGGTTTTTCTATAAAAAGCAAAAACCCCAAAGCCGTTGAGGCTCTAGGGTTTTCTATGGAGCTGCTAGCCAGATTTGAACTGGCGACCTCATCCTTACCAAGGATGCGCTCTACCGGCTGAGCTATAGCAGCATGCGCAGACAGCTTTTGCATTATATCGCAGGCACCGGGAATTGTCAAGCCTTTTTTACAAAAAAACAAAAAAACATCTTTTGTTTTGCCCGGCGGCAGACCTTGCCTATTTTTCTCTTTTGTGGTAGATTATTCTCAGAAAAAGAGGAAGGGGCAAATCTATGAAATGGCTGGATAAGCTTCGCCATCCGGAGCGGTATTTGTGGATCTTTTTCAAGTGGGGACTGCTGGGCGTGGCCATCGGCGCGTTGGGCGGCCTGATCGGCGCCGGCTTTCACCATGCGCTGCACTCCGTCACCGGCCTGCGGGCGGCCAACAACTGGCTGATCTTCCTGCTGCCCCTGGGCGGCCTGGCCACGGT
>JAZSAB010000113.1:0-20754 GCA_045601675.1 Faecousia sp. | reverse complement strand
ATTGTTTGATTTTCGCGTATCGCCGGGGATAGGCCGGGGGTGTGGGGGCGACCTTCTGCAGAACGATCACGCTGTGGGCGGTGTCGTCCATAGGGAATGTGGCGACCTTCAAGAGCTTCAGCCCTAACTTGCGGATGGCGTTTTTGGATTCCCGGAGCTCTTCTTCCGCGGCAGCGCCTTTCATAGCAAGCACAAGACCGCCTACTTTTACATAGGGCGCGGTCAGCTCCAAAAGGATGTTTAAGCGGGCAACGGCACGGGAGGTAGCAACATCATACTGCTCCCGGCGGTCTTTGACCGCCTCCTCCGCTCTTGCGGTCAGGCAGGTGGCTTCTACCCCTAAGGTGGGCAGGATCTGCTCCAGCCAGGTCATACGCTTTCCCAGGGAGTCCAAAAGGGTCAGATCCGCTTCCGGACAGGCGATCTTCACCGGCACGCCGGGAAAGCCTGCGCCGCAGCCTACATCGATGATCTTCTTTCCCTTAAGGTCTGTAAGGGTCAGCAGGGTAAGGCTGTCTAAAAGATGGAGCTTGGCAACGCCCTCCGGATGGGTGATGGCGGTGAGGTTCATCACTTCGTTCTGCTTTACCACCGCTTCGCCGAAATCACAAAGGGTGCGGCAGACGGATTCCTCTAAGTTAAGGGGGAGTTTGGGAAGCCCCTTTGTGAGGATACGGTACATTTCGCTCATTTTGCCACCGTTTCTTCCGGCTTTTCTTCCACCTTCGCGTTGGGAAGACCGCTCAGGTCTACCTGGGTCTCGTCCATAGGATCAAAGGTGGTTTCTTCCTTGGCGTTCAGCGGCTTTACGATGACCTGCAGATGCCAGCTGACTAAGATGTCCGCAGCGTTGGTGACGATGGTACCGGCATCGGTTTTGACGATGTTGGTGGGGTCGTCCGCCCGAGCGGCAAAGGACTTGTTGTAGGTATCAAAATCGTGCTTAAGCTGGCTGTTCTCCCGGTCACGGAAGGAGATCGCGCCGCCGGGCATTTCTTTCAGCGCCTCGTAGCAGTAGCGGTATGCCATAAAGTAGCCGGAGTACTGGGTCAGGGGATCGTTGCTTGCGATGCAGGCAAGGTATGCGGCAAAGGCGGAGTCCGCACTGGATTCGATGCATACCCGGTTTGCAAGGACCCGGCACATGGCAAAGGGCAGACCTGCGGCAGGGGTAGCGGCGTTTACCGCAGCCTCACCGGTAATGGGGAAGAGCTGACCGGTCTTACCCAAAAGGCTGTACACAAAGCCCCAGCCGAGCTTCTTAACAGGCGCGTCGCTGCAGGCGAAGACGGAGTAATACTCCTCGTCGGACAGACGGTGGAAACCGGCGGTCACATTGTTTGCCAGAGTATCGAAGTCTGCGATGGGGTCGCCGTTTTTATCCCGGGGCAGCTTGGCAGCCAGGTCGTTTGCGTGATTCTGGAAATAGACCAGGGCATTCTGCATATCGGGAACGGAGTAGTCTGCTTTTTCCATGCGGATGTCGTCGGAAAGGGTACCTGCGTACTGGTTAAGACCGTAAATGCCCGTGTGGAGCAGGAACAGCACGCTGATAAACGCCATAGTCCAGCCGATAAAGCGGACAGGATTGCGGCGGCGGACGATGCAGATGATCAGATAGACGACGATCGCGATAGCGAGCACAAGCAGGAACAGCTGCCACCAAACCAGCTTGCCGACAGTAAAGCCGGAGAGGAAAGAGATCGCCATCCGGGAAACATAGGGATAGATCATATCCACCAGCACCGAGTGGGTGGCGGCAAAGGCTCGCAGCGCAAAGGCACAGGCAGCGACGATCAGCGCCACCAGATATCCACGCCAGTATTTCAAAGGAATCCCTCCTTTTCAAAGTCAAAAACGGAATTTGCCGGCAAAGCGGCATAATACTACATAGTAGTATAGCACAAAAAACTCCGCTTGTCTGCCTCTATTTCTAAATTTTTTGAAAATATTGGGGGCGAAGTGGCGTCGGCGGGGAATTTCTTGACATTTCTCCGGTGGATTGTATAATATTTAATAGGAAAAACTGCAAAGGAGCGATGCTTGTGTTTTATAGAATGAAGGTTGCGGGTTTGGAAAGAGACCTGCCCGTGTGTAGAGTTACCGATGATCTGTACATCGCCGGTTTCGTAATTTTCGGCGATCAGGAGCTTTCCGTTGCCTGCGCCCGGGAGCTTTTAAAGAAAGCGCCGGAGTACGATTATATTATTACCGCCGAGGCAAAGGGCATCCCCCTTGCCCATGAAATGGCACGGCAGAGCGGCGCCAAGAAGTACTTCCTGGCCCGGAAAATGCCTAAGCTCTATATGTCCGGCGTGTTCCAGGTGACGGTCCAGTCCATCACCACCGCCAAGGAGCAGACACTGTACTTAGATACTACGGACGCGGAGCTGATGAAGGGCAAGCGTATCCTTATCGTCGACGACGTGATCTCCACCGGCGAGAGCCTGCGTGCATTGGAAGTGCTGGTGGAGAAAGCCGGTGGCATCATCGCAGGCCGCATGGCGATCCTTGCGGAGGGCGATGCTCAGGATCGTGAGGACCTCATTTACCTGGAAAAGCTGCCCCTTCTGAATCCCGACGGCACTGTAAAAGCCTAAAATTTTTCATCGGAGTGTAAAACCGTGAATTTTGATAACACTTACGTTACCATTGACCTGGACGCGCTGACGGATAATTTCCGCGCTATCCGGGAAAAGGCCGGCGTGGACGTGATGGCAGTGGTGAAAGCCGATGCCTACGGTCACGGCGCTGTGCAGGTGGCAAAGCACCTGCAGGATATGTGCGCCTTTTTCGGTGTGTCCTCCATGCAGGAGGCGCTGGAGCTGCGCCACGCAGGTCTTGATACCCCCATTCTCATTTTGGGACACACCCCAACCTCTGCTTTCCATACTGCCATCCGTGAGGGCATCCGCCCCACCATTTTCCGTTACGAGGACGCAAAGAGCCTTTCCCGGGAAGCGGTGAAAATGGGCGTGACCGCGCCGTTCCACATTGCGGTGGACACGGGTATGAGCCGTATCGGCTTCCAGGCGACGGAGGAAAACGCAAAGCTCTGCGCCGAGATCGCAAGACTGCCGGGCCTTTGCGCCGAGGGCATTTTCAGCCACTTTGCCACTGCCGATTGCGAAGACCTTACCCAGGCAAAGGCACAGAGTGCTCGGTTCGACGATTTCTGCGAGATGCTTAAGAACCTGGGCGTGGAAGTAAAGATGCGCCATATGGATAACTCCGCCGGACTTATGAATTTCGAAAACCACTATGAGATGGTCCGCGCCGGCATCGTCATGTACGGTATGTACCCAAGTGATGAGGTAGACCCCAAGCTCCTTAACATCCGCCCGGTGATCAGCTGGCACAGCCGCATCACCCATATTAAGACCCTGCCTGCCGGTCGCTCCATCAGCTACGGCGGCGCTTATGTGACGGAAAAGGATACCATCGTCGCCACCGTTCCCGTTGGCTATGCCGACGGCTACCGCCGGAATTTAAGCGGCAAGTTCCATGTTTTGATCCGTGGAAAGAAAGCTCCCATTTTGGGCAGGATCTGTATGGACCAGATGATGGTGGATGTGACGGATATCCCCGGAGTGCGGCTCAGCGATCCGGTGACCCTCATCGGCACCGATGGGGAAGAAAAAATCACCATGGAAGAGATCGCCGCCTGCGCCGGCTCTTTCCACTATGAGATGGTCTGCGGCATCAGCCGCCGCGTTCCCCGGATCTACTATCACAATGGCAAGGTGGTCCACCAGGTCCACTATCTTTTGGATACCTGAGGAAATCTATGAAGTATCTTTATATCTTTCTCATTTCCATGATCCCCATAGTGGAGCTTCGCGGGGCTATGCCCATCGCCATGGCTCCGGGAATGGACATTCCCTTTTACGAAGCCCTGACGATCTGCGTGCTGGGCAATATGGTCCCGGTGCCGTTTATCTACTTTTTCGCAAGAAAATTCCTGCTTTGGGGCGCAAATAAGGCATATATCGGAAAGATCTGCACCTTTATGCTCCAAAAAGGCGAGCGGGCAGGACAGAAGCTTGTGGCAAAGACCGGTCGGTACGGACTGTTCCTGGCGCTTTTGCTGTTCGTGGGCACCCCGCTGCCCGGAACCGGCGCCTGGACAGGCACGCTGGCTGCAAGCTTTCTCGACATGGGCTTTAAGTCTACGGTGCTTTCCGTGTGCTTAGGTGTGATCCTTGCCGGCTGCATTATGGCCCTTGCCAGCACCGGTGTGTTTTCTGTTATCTTTTAAGGAGGAAAAATTATGGACTGCATTTTCTGTAAGATCATCGCCGGGGACATCCCCTCCAATAAGGTCTACGAGGACGAGCTCGTATACGCTTTCCGGGACATTAACCCCCAGGCGCCTACCCATATTCTTGTGATCCCCAAGGCGCATATCGGCTCTGTCAATGAGCTCAGTGCCGAAAACAGCGCCGTGGTGGCGAGAATTTTCGAGGTCATTCCCGGCATTGCCGCGGCAGAGGGTCTCACCGGCGGCTACCGCGTGGTGTCCAACTGCGGTCCGGATGCGGGACAGACCGTACATCACCTGCATTTCCACATCCTGGGCGGCAAAGAGCTTAGCTTACAAATGGCTTGACAAAAAGCGACAAGCCGCTATAATAGTCTTAGATCGCAAAACAAATCCATCTTCGGGGAGCCGGATGCATTCGGCTGAGAGTAGGCTTTGTAGCCTGTACCCGTGAACCTGATACGGTCAGTACCGTCGTAGGAAAAGATGCTATATGAGATACCTTCGTGTCGCATTGCACCTTGACGGGTTTGCAATGCGATACTTTATTTTTTGGGAAACCTCCGAAAAACGATTTTCATCCACAGGCGGTCCTTTTCCTCCAATACTGCGCTATGAAAATCCTTTTTTTTCGGCTTCCCTATGGCTGTTAAATCAGCAAGGAGGTATTTTTATGCAAAGCAAGACAAGACGGATCACGGAAAGCGCAATGCTCATCGCGGTAGCCATCGTACTGGAGCTGCTTTCCAAGCTCTTCATCCCCGAAATGCCCTTCGGCGGACAGGTCACCCTGGTCAGCATGCTGCCGGTGGTACTGATCTCTTACCGCCATGGTGTAAAGTGGGGTCTGGTTTCCGGTGTGACCTACGCGCTTTTAGAGATGGCGCTGGGCGCAAAGACCGTATCCGCGGCATTCCAGCCCGGCTACTTTGGCGACGGCGTGATGCTGCTGAATGCATTTATTATGTGCATTCTTGACTACCTGGTAGCATTTACCGTTTTGGGTCTGGGCGGTATTTTCCGCGACCGGATCGAAAAGCCCGGCACCGCGCTGCTGTGCGGCAGCCTGGTTGCATTGGGCGCCCGGTATCTTGCCCATATCGCATCCGGCTACATTCTGTTTGCTGGCTGGGCAGAGTGGTTCTTTACCCAGGAAGGCTTCCCCGCTTGGGGCGCACAGCTTGTGGAGACCCTTTCTCCCCAGGCGCTGGGTCTTACTTACAGCGTGGTGTACAACGGATTTTATATGATCCCGGAGATCATCCTTACATCCGTTGCCGCGCTTCTGCTGGCAAGAGTTCCCCGGATCGTAACAAAAGTAAGCTGAAAAAAGGAGGGTCTATGACCCTCCTTTTTATTTATTCATTGTAGGGGACGGCGCCCTCGACGTCCCGCCGTTAAAAGAAATGTTCCTTAAAAAAGGCGGCAATCGCATCTTTATTTGCGCTGACGCTGCCCTGGAATGTGCCGGGCTTGCCGCCACCGCGACCGTTTAGGGCTTTGGCTGCCTCCGCGCCCAGCTCCTTTGCGCCTTCGCCGATGAGGCAGAGGGCAAAGCTGCCATTGTTTTCAGACGCCACCGCGGCAATGCCGCCGCACACCGATGCGATGGCATCTGTAAGCTCCCGGACGCTGCCGGGGGTCAGGTCTTCGCCAAAATGCAAAACATTTCCCTTTCCCGCATAGCTGCGCGCAATGCTTTGGAACACCTGCTTTTGCAGGGCGTTTGCCCGGAATTTCTCCGCAGAGAGCTGTTCATTCATCTTCTGCGCTGCTGCTCCGGTTTCCAGCACCTTTGCGGAGAATGCCTGGGAGACCAGCCGGTTCTGTTCATAAACATCCCGGAACCAACGCAGCGCCCGCTTACCGCACACCAGCTCCATCCGCACGCCCTGGTGAAATTTTACGCAGCTGAGGAGCTTGATAGCACCCACCTCGCCGGTGTATGCCACATGGACACCGCAGCAGGCGCAGATGTCCGTACCCGGCACCTCCACGATCCGCACCGGGGGGTCGAGAGCCCGCTTGGAGCGGTAGGGGATGGCGCTGAGCTCCTCCGGATCGGGATACCAGCACTTTACGGGGCGGTTGTCCCAAACGATGGCGTTTGCCAGGTCCTCCAGTTCCGGGATGTCCTCCTGGGGGATCATGCCGTCGAAATCAATGGTCACCGTGTCCGCGCCCACATGGAAGCCGGTGTTGTGATAGCCGTACTTTTTGTGGATGATGCCGGAGAGAATATGCTCGCCGGTGTGCTGCTGCATAAGATCCAGGCGTCTTTCAAAATCGATGGCACCCTTTACGGTTTCGCCGACAGAGAGCGCCTTGTCGCAAAGGTGGACCACCGCTTCGCCCTCTTCCTTTACGAAAAGCACGGCGGCATCGCCGATTGTACCCAGATCGCAGGCCTGACCGCCGCCCTCGGGATAGAAAGCGGTCTGATCCAGAATCACCTCGTATCCGCCCTTTGCCGCGTTGCAGGCAAGAACGGTGGCGGAAAAGGTTTTTATATGGCAGTCTTCATAATAGAGCTTTTTCGTGTTCATAAGCAGGCGCTCCTTGGATGATTTTTCCCCATTGTATCACACCTTTGGGGATATTGTCGAGGGGTTTTCCATTGCCGCTTTCTTGTTTCGTGGTTTTTCTAACGGGGAAACATATAAAATGTCAGTACCACAAACAAAGGAGGCGATCGGCATGCAGTGCCAGAAGCTAAAAACCTATATGGAAACGGGGCGGGTGGTGTTCCTGCCGGCACGCTCGATTTCTCCCAATCCTGCCCAGCCACGGCAGGTATTCCAGCAGGAGGCCTTGGAGGAGCTTGCCGACAGCATCCGCAAGCATGGTGTTTTGCAGCCTCTTTCCGTACGGCGCATCGGCACAGCTTACCAGCTCATCGCCGGGGAGCGGCGGCTCCGGGCGGCAGTGATGGCGGGACTTACGGAGATCCCCTGTATCTTAATGAATATGGACGATAAGGAATCCTCCATGGTAGCCCTTGTGGAGAATCTCCAGCGCCAGGACCTGGATTTTATTGAGGAGGCAAGGGGCATCAGTTTGCTGATGGAGCAGTGGGGATTTTCCCAGGAGCAGACCGCAAGGGTGTTGGGAAAGAGTCAAAGCGGGGTTGCCAATAAGCTGCGCCTGCTGCGGCACAGCCCCAAGGTTTTGGAGGCTATCCGGGGGGCGGAGCTGACAGAGCGCCACGCCCGGGCGCTGTTAAAGCTAAGTTCGGAGTCCGATAAGCTGCGCGCCATTTCCGTCATCGCCCGGCAGAATATGAGTGTGGCCCGGGCAGAGCAGTACATAGAGTCTCTGCTTGCGGAGCGGGAAAGCACTCCCAGAAAAACCAGTATCGGCGCGTTTTTAAACAATCTCAGCCAGACCCTTGCCAAGATCCAGCTTTCCGGGATCCCCGCTGTTTCTGAGCGCCGGGAGACCAGCGACAGCATCGTGCTTACCATCACAATACCAAAATAAAAGCGAGGTCATAAGACCTCGCTTTTATTAGTTGAAAATCAATTGGTGCGTATCAAAGCCCGCCTTTTATCAGCTCCATATAGGGAAAATCCTTAAAACCGCAGCTTCTGTACAGATGCACGGCAGGCTCGTTTTCCGGCTCGGATTCCAGGCGGAACGCCCAGCCGGGATACTGCGCTTCCAGGAAAGAGAAGAAGTGTCTTCCAACGCCCTTGCCCCGGTACTCCGGCTGCAGGTACAGATCCTCGATCCAGATACAGGGCTTGGCAAACTCGGACACATAGCCTGTGGCAAGCAGGGAGTATCCGAATACCTTGCCTTCGTCCTCGAAGACATAGCCTTCGGCGTAGGGGAAATCTCCCAAACAGTTTTCCACATTCCTTCGGAAGATCTCCTCCGAGCCGTTGGTGTGCACCGCGTCGGATGTGTAGAAATCGCGCATCATATCGATGACGCACTGGGCATCCTCCCGCTTCATTTTACGGATCATAATACTTTCTCCCCAAGAAAGGTTTCCAAATTGGTATCATGGCGATACTTAAGGGAGGCTTTCTTGTCCTTTTCCAGCATGATTTCATTTAAGGGAATGTCGTTAATGGCTGCGATGGCAACGGCATAGTGGATAAGATCCGCAAGCTCTGTGCCAAGCTCCTTTTGCAGGTCGCTGCCATCCTCCTGCTTTGCGCCGCTGCGCATATTGAGGACTTCTGCAACCTCGCCCATTTCCTCCACAAGCTTCATAAACAGGCCCTGCTCTGTTGTCCAGCCGATATAGCGATTGTGAAGATATTCTTCCATAGCAGGAATTGTGATTTCCATGGTTGACCTCTTATCTAAATTTCAGATTCTTCACCGGAGAGGGGGCGAATTTCACGGTAGAAAGCTTCGTTTCCACTACAGGCATGACCTTGTAGTAATATGTCTTACCACGCTTTACGTTTTTGTCGGTGAAGGATGTGCCTTCGGTGGTGCCGATCTGTTTGTAAGTACCCTTTTTGGAGGTGCTGCGGAGCACGATATATTCGTCCACATGCTTAATTTTCTCCCAGCTGAGTACCAGGGTCTTGCCGTCCTTCTTGACGCTCTTGATCTTAAAATCTTCTGCGGAGACCTTCTTGTAGGGAGTGCCCATCAGGCGAATGGTGGCTTTCGGACAGCCGGAAATTTTGTTTCCGGAGATCTTGACCTTGGCCCCGGAACCTACATCGATGCCGATCTCACCGCACTTGGTGATGGTGTTGGACTTTACGGTGCAGGTGACGCCGGTTCCCTTGAGATAGATGCCGTTTTCCGGTACGTTTTTGATGATGTTGCCGGAAATGGTCTTTACTGCGGATTTGTCCTTGGTGTAGATACCGTGGCTTTTGGGGGAGTCGATGGTATTGCCGGAAATGGTGGCAACACTTACGGTGTTTTTGATGTACATACCGTGGCTGCCAGGCTTTTTGATGGTGTTCTTTTGTACATTTCCAACGGAAGTGGTGTCGGTCAGGTAAATGCCGTGACCTTTCAAATTGGAAAGCTTATTGGAAGAGATGGCGGTGGCGGAGGACTTTCCGGACAGGTAGATGCCGTCGGAGGCGGAAACCTTGTTTTTATCTTTTTTGATGGTGTTGCCGGTGAGCTTTCCTACCTTGCTGCTGATGACACGGATGCCGCATTCCTTGGAATCGACGATGGTGTTCTTGGTGGCGGAGGTGAGGGTAGCGCTGCTCTTGACATAAATGCCGTGACCCTTGGAAGAGGAAATGGTGTTGGATTCCAGATTCTCCACGGTAGCGCCGGAAATGTGGATGCCGTGCTTGCCGCCGGAGGAGACCTTATTCTTCTTCACAGTGGCAACCTTTGCCTTGCTGGCGATGTAAATACCCTCGGATTTAGAGCCGCTGACGGTGTTGCTCTGCAGGGTCTTTACGGTGCTTCCGCTGATGTTGATACCACGGCTTGCGCTTTTGATCTTGTTGGATGCGATCTTCGTGGCGGTGGAGGAACGGACGAAGATGCCGTAGCTCTTGGAGCTTGTGATGGTGTTCTTCTCAATGGTAACCGCGGTGGAGCCGCTGTTGATGTAGATGCCCTGTCCCTTGGGAGAGGTGATCTTGTTGCCGGAGATCAGGTCGGCACTGGACTTATCATTGATGTAGATGCCCGCGTCGCCGGCGTTTTTCACGGTATTGTTCAGAATATTCGCTGCAAAGGCGCCGTTCGTGACGCAAATACCGTGGCCGCCGGTTTTTGTAATGGCATTGGATTCCGCGTTTACCCAGGCGCCGGAGTTGACGCAGATGCCCCGGCTGCCCACATTTTTAATGGTGTTTTTCTTAACGGAGGTGGGCGCTTCTTTTGTGCCGGAATTTTCGTCCACATAGATGCCGTGCTTTCTCACGCCATCAATGGTGTTGTTTTCGATGATGCAGCCGTCGGATTCGTTCAGGTAGATGCCGTCCTGGTACATATTCTTTACGGTGCAGTTTTTTATGGTGGTATTCTCCGCGTTTCGGATATAGAAACCGGAACGGGCAATACGGGTAGAGCTGCTTTCGGTAACGGTGTTTTCCGTGAGAATAATGCCGTCGGTGTCCTCAAGCTTGATGCCGTCGCAGGAGTTGCTTTCCTTCTTGGGAATGTTGTAGGTGACGGAGTTTTGGGATACGGTGGAATTGATGGTGCCCTGAAGCCAGATGCCGTTGGCGTAGGTCTTGCTTGTGATGGTGTTGCCCGTGATGGTAAGACCGCTTACCCGGTAGTCTGCCGCGGGGAAAGTGGTGCCGTTGTCGGTTGCGGGCTTGGTAAGGAGCTTTCCGTAGACGCTGATGCCGTAACGGGCGTTTTTAAAGGCGGTCTTCTTGACGGAGATGGTGTTATCCCTGATGACGCAGTTCATGTTTGTGTCGATGGTCTTGCTGTTGCCTTCGTAGTAGTTGATGTAGCCGGGGGTGATGTGGCGGAAAATGATGCCGGAGCCGCAATCGATGATGGTGTTGTTGGAAATTTCGGAGTTTTTATAGTTGGTGGCGACCACGGCATAGCCGGTGGCGTTTTTGAAGATGTTGTTGGTGATCTTGATATTCTCCATATAGAGACCCACCTGGCCGCTATGGACGCCTACGCCGCGGTTGACATCCTCAAAAAGGCAGTTCTGAATGGTGATATTCTTGTTGACGGTGTTGTCGTAGAAGTCATATTTGGGAAAATGACCTTCCGTCAGTATGTCCATCTGGATTGCCTCGCAATTATACGTACTTTCCTTGGCTTTGGGATAGAAATTATTGAACTTGCAGTTTTCCACCAAAACATCCTTGCTGCCTGCAAATTCCAGATGGTGGTTGCGGGAGACGTTGGTGAAGTTGAGGTAGCGGAAGGTGACGTTTTTGGCGTGGGCAAAGCGGACAATGGTATGTTTGAGGGCATTGCCGTCCAAAGTGCCGTAGCTGTCCTTGGCACCCTGAATGGTAATGTTCTCAAAGCCATCGTAGCCGGAAGCCTGTGCGTTACCTCGACCGAAGCGGATCATTGAGGCGTCATTGTCGCGCTTTAAGGTAACACCTGCGGAAAGATCGAGGACGGTGTGGCTGTATAGATTCAGAGAGTTGTCGATGTGGTAGGTACCTGCTGCCGGAACCACGGACAGAATATTTGAGGCAGAGCTATTGTCCCGGACATAGTCCAGCGCTTTCTGCAGATCGGCGGCGGCAGCGGAGGTATCCACGGGGAAGCGGACCAGGATCTGACCTTTGCTGTTCTCCACCCAAACGGTGGATTCCGCCGCGTTTGCGGTGGTAAAGAGCAAAAAGGCAAAAAGGCAGACGAACAATGTGGCCGCAATTTTAGAAACCAGTTTTTTCACAATGCTTCCTCCTCAAAGATCAGTGGGACGTTAAGCTCCCGGATGCGGTTGCAAGCCTCCGTGACTCGTTCCGGCAGATAATCGTCTGTGTTGTGGCAATCGAAGCCGACGCTGAGCCGCACCCCGGAGGCGCGGACGATGTCCTGCTGCCATTTGTTTTCGAAAAACTCCGCCACGTACCGGTGCTCCCGGAAGTGGTGGATGGTATCGTAGTTTACATTCAGCTCCCAGAAGATGTTCTCCCGGGCCATGCGGGAAAAGTAGGAAAGGGGGTCTTCCCCAATGCTTTCGATAAAGGCGAAAAGATCCGTGTGGGCGACGCCGGTGTAAGGGCAGCCCCAGCGCTTTGCATAGGCGAAAAGATCGCCCTTTGCCACGGAGTTCGGATAGTCCAGATGCTCAATAAGGCAGTAGTCGAAAAAGGAGATATCCGCATCCTCCGGCAGAGGACCGCGCACGATCTGGGTGGTGGTGCAGACCTCAATGCCCCGCAAAATGCGGATGCGATCCGCATACTTTTCTTTTAGAAGAGAAATGTGGTCGAAGTACTTTTCGAGAGCCGCGTGGGTGTAGGTGTAGGGGATATACTCTTCCGGTGTCCGGCGGGCGTCCCGGCGGGAAAAGCCCACGGCGTAATTGTGGTCGCAGATGCCAAGCTGGGTGATGCCGCCCCGGATGGCAGCTTCGATCAACTCCTCGGGACGGTTTTTGCTGTCGTGGGAGTAGTATGTATGGCAGTGTAGATCCTGGATCATAAAACTGCGCCTCCAAAAAAGTCTATACACTTATATTTTACTCCTTTTCATATTGTGCGTCAAGGCGGAAAACACACCTTTGCACATAGTAGGGGGGGGTCTTGGCCCGCCCTAAAAAGGAACAAACCTAAAGAGGGCGGGTCAAGACCCGCCCCTACGGACTACACCGTAACGGAAAAGCTTGCATTGGGGGGAAGATGGTGGTAAAATAAGCGCATCACAAAGCAAGGAGGAACCGCTATGTCCTTACAGATTTCAATGGCGCTGAATATACTGAGCTTTGTGTTTGGCGGTTGCGCCTGGGTCTTTGGCTGCCTTGCCATCGCAATGCCGAGGCAGTCCGCAGCATACAGATGGTCGGCAGCAAGCTTTTCCGCTTGCGCGATTTCTCTGGTTTTGCAGCTGTTCGAGGTAGGCAACCGGGCGGGCATCGGTGATTTTTCTGCCATCGCCGATACCATCCGGGCAGTGCTGATCGCCGGAGTCACGCTTATCGTTGTTACGATGGTTTTGAATGTGATTGCCTTGCTGAAGAAAAGGACGAAGTAAACTATGGTGGAGTTACGGAAAATCAGCGAAGAGAACTTCCGGGAATGTTTTAACTTAAAAGCTACCGTGGAAAATGCCGATTTTGTGGATCCGGTGACCTACTCCCTGGCGGAAGCCTGGGTCTATTACGAGGACACAAAGGCCTTTGCCATTTATGCGGATGGGCAGATGGTGGGTTTTGTGTCCATGTATGTGGGAGAGGAAAACTGCCAGATCATCAATTTCCTCATCGATGATGCCCATCAAGGCAAGGGCTACGGAAAACGCGGGGCAAAGCTGTGCATCGATTATTTGCGCAAGGAACACGGCGCGGGGAGAATCTCCGTGCCCGTGGCGGAGGACCACACCGCAGCCCAAAAGTTTTGGGAGAAATTAGGCTTTGCGCGCTCCGATACCGTGGAAGACGGCTATGTTTTTATGCGACTGTAAGCGGTTTTATCAATAAGACAACAATCCGGCACCCTTTTGGATGCCGGTGAACAAATAGGCTTGCTATTTGGGGAAACTATGATATAATAAGCAAAATTGATAATGGAAATTGCTACCGAGTAGTAGAATGTTCAAAGCATTCGTTTGCGCATCGTTAGGTCTTAGAAGATGTGCATACGGGTGCTTTCTTTTTTTGGAGGGCAATATGATAAAAACCGCGGCAAAGTATTTTTCGAAAACAGAAATCGCGCTATGGTGTTCGTCGGCAGTGCTTATTGTGATGTCGTTTTGCATCTTTGACGGAGAAAATTACCTGACACTACTGGCATCCCTGATCGGTGTCACATCTCTGATCTTCAACGCCAAAGGAAATCCCTTTGGTCAGTTCCTTATGGTGATTTTCAGTCTGTTATATGGGATCATCTCTTTCACATTCGCGTATTACGGCGAAATGATCACCTATCTTGGTATGACGATGCCCATGGCGGTCTTTGCGCTGATATCCTGGCTGAGAAATCCCTATAACGGAAACAAAGCCGAGGTAAAAGTCAACGCCATCGGTAAGACGGAAACTGTGCTGATGTGGGTCATGACGGCAGGCGTTACGGTTTTGTTCTATTTCATACTGGAATACTTTGATACGGCAAATATCGTGCCAAGCACCCTTTCTGTAACAACGAGCTTTCTTGCGGTGTACCTCACTTTCCGGAGAAGTCCGTATTTTGCGCTTTGCTACGCCGCAAATGATGTTGTTTTGATCGTCCTGTGGGTGCTGGCGAGCATCTGCGACAGCAGATATGTTTCGGTGGTTGTCTGCTTCGTTGCGTTTTTGGCAAATGATATTTATGGCTTTGTGAGCTGGCAGAAAATGAAACAAAGACAGAGCAGAGTGTGCTGAAAATCTCCTGAATACAAAACCCCGGCACCCTTTTGGATGCCGGGGTTATTCTTATTCCCTAACAAGACAGACGATGGATTCTACATGGGCGCAGCGGGGGAACAGGTCTGCCGCCTGGGCGGACTGGACTGTGTAGCCTTTTTCTTTCAGGAGCTTTACATCCCGGGCAAGGGTCGCCGGGTCGCAGGAAACATAGACGATCCGCCGGGGGGACATTTTTGCCATAGCCTCGATGGCGTCGGCACTCAAACCCTTCCGGGGCGGGTCTACCACCACAACATCCGGGCGGATGCCCTGCTGCTCCAATTCAAGAGCCGCTTTTCCCGCGTCGGCGCAGAAAAACTCCGCGTTTTCGATGCCGTTTCGCTTGGCGTTTTCCCTGGCATCTTCCACAGCCTGGGGGATGATCTCCACGCCGATGACCTTTTTGGCTGCCTTTGCCATGGCAAGGGAGATGGTGCCCACGCCGCAGTAAAGGTCCAAAACCGTATCCTCCTTGGTGATCTCACCCTGGGCGATGGCGGCGTCATAGAGCCGCTGGGCCTGGTGGTGATTGACCTGGTAGAAGGACCGGGGGGACAGCCGGAAACGAAGTCCGCAGAGGGTGTCTTCGATGTATCCCGGACCGTAAAGGGTGATAAATTCGTCGCCTAAGATCGTATTGCCCCGTTTGGTGTTCACCGAGAGCACCAAAGTGGCAAAGCCGGGAACGGTATTTAGCTTCTCAATGAGAAATTCCGGGTGAGGCAGCTTTCTGCCGTTTAGCACCAGGCAAACCAGCACCTGCTTTGACACCGCCCCGCGGCGGACATAAATATGCCGCAGCAGACCTTTGCCGGTTTCCTCATCGTAGGCGGAGATCCGGAAATGGTTTACATAATCTATAACGATCTTCTTAACTAAGTCGCTTTCCTCCGGGAGGATCCGGCAGCGGTCGTTTTCCACGACCTGGTGGGTGCCTGCCTTAAAGAAACCGGCAAAGACCCTCCCCTTTTTGGAGGAAACGGGGTACTGGGCTTTGTTGCGGTAGGCATCTACTGTGGGGGCGGAGAGAATGGGGATCTCTTCCAGCTTCTCGCCGCCGATGCGGTTCAGAGCCTGGCGCACCCGGTCCGCTTTCAGTCGGGTCTCTTCCTCATAGTCCATATGCCAGAAATTGCAGCCGCCGCAGAGCTTGGCGACGGGACATTTCCGGTTCACCCGGTGGGGAGATTTTTCAAGGATCTCCACGATCTTGCCGGCTGCCCAGGTCTTTGCCGCCTTTTCGATGCGGATCAGACATGTTTCCCCTGCCACCGCATTGGGGACGAACACGGCGCAGCCGTCGATCTTGGCAACCCCCAGACCCTCGGCGGTATAGTCGCAAATGAGGGCTTCGTATACTTTATTTTTCTCTAACATCGGTACTCTCCAAAAGGGTCTCCATAAAGATCCGCTGGGGTTTTAAGCCGCAGCGCTCATAGAACTTCATAGCGCTTTCGTTGAAGCTCCAGACGTTTAAGGTGATGTTGTGGCATTTACGCATCTTCGCGTAGCGCAGGATCTCCTCATAAATGGCGGTGCCCACATGCTGACCCCGGCAGTTTTTGTCCACGCAGATATCGTCGATGTAAAGCTCGGTGTAGTCCCGGAACACGGGGTCCTGGGTGTGCTCCTTGATCTTGCAGAAACCATAGCCAAGGACTTTCTCCTCCTCCACCGCCACGAAAATGGGAGTATCGGACTTATCGAGCATAGCAATGATCTGGGAGGCACCGTATTTCTGCGCGCCTCCGCGGAACAGGTCGGGGCGACCTTCGTGGTGCACAGCGCCCACCTGCTGCAAAAGCGCGATGATCCCCGGCACATCCGGATTGGTGGCAAAACGGATCTTCATAAGAATACCTCCCTTGAAATAGTACTGTTATTGTATCACAGCGCCATAGACAAAAGCAACCAGTTGTTTTATACCCAGTAGGGGCGGGTCTTGACCCGCCCTAAGCGTGCAGAGGGATGAAGAAAGGGCGGGTCAAGACCCGCCCCTACGGTCGCAATGGCAGAAATATATTGAAAAATCATTGATAATTCCAAAAAATAAGGAAATATTTCCTGTTTTACCCCTTGCAAAAGGCAAAAAGGGGTGCTATAATGCTTGTGTAATGAAGTATGTAAGGAAGAGAGGGGCTTGCCCCTCTCTTTCGTACTGAAAGAGGTGTTTTTTTGAAGGTTACGGAAAGAGTGGAAGCCTTCGCCCGCCCCATCGTGGAGCAGAATGGCTGTAAGCTTTGGGATGTGGAATATGTCCGTGAGGGCAGCGAGCGCTACCTGCGGGTGTATATCGACAAGGACGGCGGCATCGACATCGACGATTGCGAGAAGATCCACCGCGCCATCGACCCGGTGCTGGACGCGGAAGACCCCATCTCCGAGAGCTACCATTTCGAGGTCTGCTCCGCAGGCTTAGAGCGTACGCTGAAGCGCCCCGGCGATTTCGAGCAGTTTATGGGCAGCGCGATTCTCGTCAAGCTCTACCGCCCCAGAAACGGCTTAAAGGAGATCCCCTGCGTGCTCCGTGGCTACGAGGACGGCAAGGTGACCGTAGAGGCCGGAAAAGAGACCATCACATTTGAAAAATCCGAAGTCGCATTGGTGCGCCTTCGCGTAGAGTTTTAATAGGAGGAAACATCATGGCAAGACAAACAAAAGCCAAGAAGCAGACCGCAGTGCCCCAGGCACAGATCGGCGCGGAGATCTTCTCCAGCCTGCGGGATCTTGAGAAGCTCAAGGGTATCCCCGTTGAGTATATGGTTGAGCGGCTGAAGCAGGCTCTGACCAACGCATACCGGAAGGACCGTGAGGATCGTCGGGATCTGCCTGCGGAAAACGTAGTGGTGGAGCTGAGCGAGAAGGGCCTTTTCATGAATGTCGTTAAGACCGCGGTGGAAGAGGTGGAGGATTCCGCTCTGGAGATCCATATCGACGCCGCCCGCAATATTGACGCAAATGTCCAGGTCGGTGACAATGTGATCATCCCCGTGGACATTCAGAAGTTCGGCAGAATTGCCGCCCAGACCGCAAAGCAGGTGGTCATCCAGGGCATCCGTGAGGCAGAGCGTGGCGCTATCTACGAGAGCTACTCCTCCAAGTCCCAGGAGCTGCTCACCGGTACTGTGCTGCGCATCGATCCCACCGGCGACATCTTCGTCCGTATGGGTCAGGGCAGCGAGCAGAGCGACGCTGTGCTGGGTGCCAGCGAACAGATCCCCGGCGAAAGCTACCGGGAGGGTCAGATCATCCGTGTGTATGTCCTTGAGGTACACCGTGCAAACCGCGGTCCTCTGGTCCATGTATCCCGTACCCACCCCAATGTGGTCCGCCGTCTGTTCGAGCTGGAAGTTCCCGAGATCGCTGACGGTCAGGTAGAGATCCGCAACATCGCCCGTGAGGCCGGCTCCCGTTCCAAGGTGGCTGTCCGCGGCGCTATGGAGAATGTGGATCCCGTTGGCGCCTGTGTCGGTGCCGGCGGGGAGCGTGTTGGCGCGGTTGTCAGAGAATTAAACGGCGAAAAGCTGGACATCGTTGTCTGGAGTGAGGATCCCTGTGAGTATGTAAAGGCTGCTCTTAGCCCCGCAGATGTGATCTCCGTCACCATGACCGCACCCAAGGCTTGCCGCGTCATCGTCCCCGATGATCAGCTGAGCCTTGCCATCGGTAAGGAAGGTCAGAACGCAAGACTGGCTGCCCGTCTTACCGGCATCAAGATCGACATCAAGCCTGAGAGCCAGGCAGAGGAAATCGAAGCGGAGTAATCCGCTTGGGATAAAAGGAGGGAGCATATATGCAGAAGAAGATCCCTCAAAGGCAGTGTATGGGCTGCCGTGAGCGAAAGGCGAAGAAGGAGATGATCCGTGTGGTGCGCTGCACCGACGGTACGGTCAGCCTGGATTTTGGCGGAAAGCTCAACGGTCGCGGCGCATATATCTGCCCCAACACCCAGTGCCTTTTGAAGGCGCAGAAGGCAAAGTCCCTGGAGCGGAGCTTAGAGGTTCCCATTCCGGAGGAAGTATATGCCCGCCTCTCCAAGGAAATGGAGGACGGCGTAAATGGATAAAGCACTGTTCTATCTGTCCCTGGCGAGAAAAGCGGGAAGACTGGAACTGGGAGAAGAGCCGGTAGGCGCAGCGGCCCGGGCGCAGAAAGCCCGGCTGGTGGTGGTGGCATCCGATGCCTCCGACCATAGCTGGCGCAGAGCCAAAAGCTTTGTGGCAGGCACAGAGCAGCTGTGCATCCGCCCTTCCTTCTCCAAAGAGGAATTGGGGCAGGCGGTCGGACGGACCAGCCTGGCGCTTGCCGCATTTACCGATCCCGCTTTGGCGCTGAGTTTTGTAAAGGCGCTGCCGGACGCTGAGAAGTACGCCGCAGAGGAAGAGAGCCTTGCAAAGCGCACGGAGCGGGTGCAAAAGCGCCGCAATGAGGAAAAAGCCCATAAGCGCAACGTTCGGCGCGGTAAGAAGAAGTAATCACGGAGGTGCGTGTATGATCAAATACAAGATTAAAGAGGTAGCTGCAGACTTTGGTATGCAATCCAAAGAGATCATGCAGATCGTAGAGAAGTTTTTTGAAAAGCCTAAGTCCAACAGCCAGGTGCTGGAGGACGAGCAGCTGAATGTTCTGTTCGACTATATTACTCAGACTCACCAGATCGAATCTCTGGAGCAGGTGTTTGCGGTGCAGCCCAAGCCTGCACCCAAGAAGCCTGAGCCCAAGGCAGAAGAGAAGAAGCAGGAAGAAAAGCCTGCGGAAGTGAAGGCAGAACCCAAGAAGGAAGAGCCCAAGAAGCCCGCAGAGCCCGAGCGTAAGCGTGCGCGCCGCGTGGTGGATACCTCTGCCGTGCAGGTAAACGCCGCCCGCTTTGACGACCGTGTGGATAATATGATCTCTGAAAGAGAGCAGAACTACCGGGGCGGCAAGCAGCGCATCGGCGGCAAGAAGGGTCAGCAGCAGAACAAGAAGGACAATAAGTTCAAGGGCAACAAGTCCCGCAACGAGGAGCAGGAGAAGCTCCGCCGCCTGCAGATGGAGGTTGCCCGCAAGGCTCCCGTTACTGTTAAGATCCCCGAGGAGATCACCGTGGGCGAGCTGGCAAGCCGGATGAAGAAGACCGCCGGCGAAGTCATCAAGTGCCTGATGAAGAACGGCGTCATCGCCGCCATCAACCAGACCATCGATTTCGATACCGCAGAGTTCGTAGCCACCGAGCTTGGCTGCCGTGTGGAGAAGGAGATCACCGTCACCATTGAGGAACGGATCATCGACGATCATCAGGATACCGCTGAGGAACTCCAGGGCCGCGCTCCCGTTGTGGTGGTCATGGGTCATGTTGACCACGGCAAGACCTCCACCCTGGACGCCATCCGTAAGACCAATGTTACCTCCGGTGAGGCAGGCGGCATTACCCAGCACATCGGCGCATACACCGTGGAGCTGGACGGTCAGCCCATCACCTTCCTGGATACCCCCGGTCACGCTGCCTTTACTTCCATGCGTGCCCGTGGCGCTATGTGTACGGACATCGCTATCTTGGTGGTTGCTGCCGACGACGGCATCATGCCCCAGACCATCGAGTCCATCAACCACGCTAAGGCTGCCAAGGTGCCCATCATCGTTGCCATCAACAAGATGGATAAGCCCGAGGCCAACCCCGACCGGATCAAGCAGCAGCTGACCGAGTACGAGCTGATCCCCGAAGAGTGGGGCGGCGACACCATCATCTGCCCCATTTCCGCAAAGACCGGTATGGGTCTGGATAACCTTTTGGAAATGGTCCTGCTGACCGCCGAGGTCCAGGAGCTGAAGGCAAATCCCAACCGCCGGGCAAAGGGTACTGTTATTGAAGCCCGCCTGGATAAGACCCGGGGTCCCATTGCAACGCTGCTGATCCAGAACGGCACGCTGAACCAGGGCGATATCGTCATTGCCGGTACCGCTGTGGGTCGTGTCCGTGTTATGACCAACGACAAGGGTCGTACCGTCAAGTCCGCAGGTCCTTCCGTTCCTGTGGAGATCACCGGTCTTGCGGAGACTCCCGCGCCCGGCGACGAGTTCAACGCCGTTTCCGACGAGCGTATGGCAAGGGAGCTGGTAGAGCAGCGTAAGCAGGCTGCCAAGGATGCCGCTGCCAACGCAATGCAGAAGGTCACCTTGGATAACCTCTTTGCAAAGATGCAGGAGGGCGAAATGAAGGAGCTGCCCCTGATCGTCAAGGCAGACGTGCAGGGCTCTGCAGAAGCTGTGAAGGCATCTTTGGAGAAGATCTCCAACGAGGAAGTCCGGGTCAAGGTCATTCACACCGGTGTGGGTGCCATCAACGAATCCGATATCCTGCTGGCTTCCACCGCAGGCGCCATTATCGTAGGCTTCAACGTCCGTCCCGATGCCGGCGCTCAGGCAAGTGCCCAGCGTACCGCTGTAGATATGCGGTTCTACCGGGTTATTTACGATGCCATCGACGAGATTGAAGCCGCTATGAAGGGC
Organism: Faecousia sp.; assembly: GCA_045601675.1. Taxonomy (GTDB): domain Bacteria; phylum Bacillota; class Clostridia; order Oscillospirales; family Oscillospiraceae; genus Faecousia. The sequence goes on along the minus strand of JAZSAB010000113.1, from coordinate 22 downwards.
ATGCTGGCACCCAAGTTTGAAG
>JAZSAB010000112.1:0-6440 GCA_045601675.1 Faecousia sp. | reverse complement strand
GAACGACATGGCTACGATCCGACTTCTGTGCCATGACCTCGGCGTGCATCAAATTCGCCTGATGCCCTTCCTGCCCTCAGGCCGGGGACGCTCGGTGGGGCGCAACCTGATGCTGGATGAAAAGCAGTATTTCCAATTCTGCCGCAGCCTGGAGCGGCTGGATGCGAGGTATCAGGGCAGGCCCGCCTTCCAGTGGGGCGACCCCATTGACCATATGCGCCGGATGCCCTTCAACGCCAGCCTGGGTCTGCACGCCTATTCCATGGAGATCAAGGCCAACGCCGACCTGACGCTGAGCACCTACCTGCCTGTGCTGGTGGGCAACTGTACCCGCCGCACCCTGCGGGAATACTGGGACGGCGGCTACAAAAATCTGTGGGGCAATGAGCAGCTGACGCGGTATACCGATCAAATCCGAAACATCTATGATCTGGAAACCTTCGAGCCCGCCCCGTACAGCGGCGAAACCATCATGATTGATATTCTGGAGGCGTAAGATGCGATACTTGATCAACAGCAGCGCCTTTACCCGGCGGGATGCGCAAAGCGGCGTGATCCCCATGAAGGCTGGCTTTCGCGCACTGTTCCTGAAGGAAAGCGTCGGGGCATTGCTGGACAGAACAGACGAATGGATCGACTTTGAGGAAGTGACCCGTGGCGTTTCCGAGCAGCAGCGGCGCGATCTTCGCGATGGACTGACGCTGCTGGAATGTTTCGATATTGCGCAGATCGAGGAAGAAAAGCCGGTCAAGCCCTGCCGTGTGGCTGGCGAGCGCGACTACCGCCGCATCAGCGCATTCCTGGAGTGCCATGCGGGAAAGGGGCCCAACCAAAGTCTTGCGTATTCCCCGGAGATGCACAATGAGGACAGCGTCCGCGCGCGGCAATTTAACAATCATGAATACAATTTTCTGGCCGAGCGGGATCGGGAGATCGTCGCGCTGATGATCGTACGTCCTCCGGCGGCTGGAGATGTTTCCAGTGTGGTGTATCTCCAGCACGTGATCTATGCAGCGGAACTTCCCGAAGGAGAGCAGACAGCCTTGCTGGAGGCTCTGCTGACCGAGGTGGAGGCTGCCTTCCGTCAGGATTACGCCCGGCTGCGATTCCAGTATTTCGATGCCTGTCAGGACGGGATGCTCTCCGCATTGGCGGCGCAGGGCTTCCAAAAGACCTGCACGCTGGAACGGGAGCTGCTGGGCGGCATCAACCTGACGATCTACGACCGGGTGATTGGAGGATAAGCGATGCTCCTTGCTGAAAAGAAATACACAAAAATCCTTCGGGATGTATGCGAAAAAATCGACTATGCCTTTACGATCAAGGCATTTCGCGGACTGTATGGCTTCCATGATCCGTGGTTTGACTATGCATCCATGGAGCGCTGCCTGAGCCACATGGAGAATCCCTGCAAGGCGGCCTTCCGCATTCTGCATCTGGGTGCAGGCGTGGTGGAGAGCGAACTGGCTGATGAGATCGGGCAGGAGGCGATCGACCAACTGATCAAGGCTGGCCTGTGGCACCGGGAAGGCGACAACATTGAGACCAACAACTATGTGGTGATCCCCTATCAGGGGCTGCTGCTGGTGGTGGAGACAAATCCCTGGTTCCCCAGCTGCACCAACCGCAATATTGACGTCTACCTGGGCAACGACAGCTACCGTCTGGCGGAGAACATCGGCTACCAGCGGGGCGAGACTGCGCTGGATCTGTGCAGTGGCAGCAGCATACAGGGCCTGCTCTGCGCCCGGTTCGCCCGCAAGGTGGTGTCGGTGGAACTGAATCCCAAGGCTGTGCCGGTGACCCGCTTCAACATTCTCCTCAACAACTGCGAAGACAGGGTTGAATTACGCGAGGGAGACCTGTATAATGTTCTTAAAGAGGGAGAGACCTTCGACTGCATCTACGCAAATCCGCCCTTTATCCCCATGACAGAAGATGTGACCTATCCCATCTGCGGCACTGGCGGACGGGATGGTCTGCAGGTGCTGCGCCGCATTGTGGAGGGTCTGCCGAAGTACCTCAATCCCGGCGGCGAGGCGATCATCTTCTGCGAATGCCTGGGCGACAGCAATGGTGTGTTCTTCGATGCGGACGTCGAGCGTCTTGGCCGCGAGCATGGCTGGCAGACCAGTCAGATCCTTCCGGGCCGGCTGGAGGCAAGCCATCAGATCTGCAAAATGGTGGATTTGACCGCGCTGTTCAACGAGGAGCTGGACAAGGCTGCGCTGCGCCGGCAGATGGAAGAAATCTACCGCGATCTTGGTGCGACGTATCTGTACAGCATTCTCTACCGCATCCATGCCAGCGGCAAGGGAGATGGGCAGCTGTGCCGCATCCGCCAGTATAACCAGTGGGATATGGAGGATCGGGCAAGCCTTGACCCGTCGGTCACCACAGGCCCCAACCCGAATGTGCAAAGCATCTGGCGTGGGAAACGCCATATGGGTATTCTCAGCAGAGAAAAGGCGGATATTATGGCCCAAATGCAATCTGGCAAGTCCATCCGTGAGACTGCCGAAGCGCTGTGGAGCCAGTACGCCGACAAGCCCCGTTATCAAAAGGAGGGCTATCCGGCCTTCCTGAGCCGGGTGCTGGATACCTGCATGAATCTTGAACGCATTGGCGCTTTGAAGCGTCTGCTCAAATAAACAGAAGAGGTGGAAAAAATGTCTGACGAAAAGAAGATCATGAAGCCCGATGAGACCGAAACCAAGAAGCCTCTGCAGCCGGACGAAACCGCACCTGAAAAGAAGCCTGATGAGAAGCAGCCGGAGGAAGAGGCTGTACTTTACGACGCAAGCGAGCTCTCTGACGACGATCTGGAGGGCCTTTCCACTGAAGAACTGGAGGATAAGGACGGCGCAGGTTACTTCTTTGTTCCTGTTGTTGTTGCGGCCAATGTGAATTTTGTGGCCAATATCAATGCGGGTGCAAACCTGAACGTTGCAGCCAACGCCATGGCAGCCGCTAATGCCGTGGCTGCAGCCAATGCGATGGCAGCAGCCAATGTCAACGCGCTGACGAATGCCAATGTCACTGACTGATGCGGCAAAGCAACCCTGCTATTACGACAGCGTTGCGCTGAACATCACCAGCCGCTGCAATCTCCGCTGCATGCACTGCTACAATGGCAGCGGGGAGGATTCGCGGCGGGATATGGACAGAGCGACGCTGCTGCGGGCTGCTGATGCGGCGCTGTCGCTCAAGCCCTTCAATCTCTGCCTGTGCGGCGGGGAGCCCTTATGCTGCCCTGATCTGCTGCCGTTGCTGGAGCATTTACAGGGACGAGTGCCGCAGATTTCCATGGTGACCAACGGCTTTGCGTTGGATGAAGCCTGGGCAAAGAGGCTTGCAGCTCACGGGGTTAGCGCTGTGCAGGTGAGCCTGGACGGTGCATATGCCTGGCAGCATGACAGCCTGCGCGGCGCAGCAGGTTCTTTTGAGCGTGCCATAAAGGCCATATGTGCGCTGAAAACAGCGGGCATTGCGCAGGTGGTGTGCGCCATCCTGCCTGACCGGCTGAATGTGGATTCGCTGGAGGAATATGTGCAGCTCTGCCTTTCGCTGGGGGTGGACATCATCCGAGCCATGCCCTTCCTGCCATCGGGGCGGGGACGCAGCATGGGCCGTCCGCTGATGCTGGACGAAGAGGGCTATTTCCGCTTCCGACGGGAGCTGTGGCGGCTGTCTGAGCGATACGGCAATCAGATCCGCATCGAGTGGGACGATCCGCTCCAAGTGATCCTTGGTATGCCCGGGCGTATGGGGACAAACGAAAAGGAACCCATGCTGGAGATTCGCGCTGACGGCCAGCTGGCACTGACCAGCTATCTGCCCATTCTCATGGGCGATTGTACTGCCGATGGTGCTATGGGCAATCTCCGCTCTGCATTTGCAGCCGCGCGCAGTGTTCCGCAGGTGCGCGATTATGTCTGTGCCATTCACAATGTATACGACTGGGACTTGCTTGATCCTTTGCCCTACGGAGAGGAAAGCATTCAACTTGATCTGCTGGAGGGAACTACGTGAGATATCGCATTAACCGGGAGGATTTCTTCGCCCGAGAGGAAGAGCAGGGCACCATGGCGATCATGGTTTGCAAAACCAACCAGATCCTGCACTTCAACCGTGCCGGACGCCATATCTTTGATGTGTGCGACCGCTGGGTGGAGCTGGATGAATTCCTGCATGACCTTGGGGCGGTGAACACAACGCCTGCGAAGCTGCGCAGATATTTCGAAGAAATCCTGTACAAGCTCCACGCCTGCGGCCTGGCCAGGCTGGAGGATATCCCCCAACCTGCCGGAACAGGCTGCCGTCTGGCTCAGCAGGGCGACTATATGCACATATCCCGCTTCCTGACGGCCTATGCGCAAAAGGGACAGAGTTGCGCGACCATAGTGGGCGAGGGCTACAATGGTCCTTACGGCGTGTATACGAGGCTTTATGAGCGGCAAACCCACTACCTCCTCAGCGAGCAGGATGGGGAGCTTATTGCACTGCTGGAAATCAGTCAGCCCAACCATATATCCGGGAATACGGTTTTGAGCATCTCTACAGCAGTGTTTCATGAGAAGCTTGACGCGCAGGATACGTGTGAGCAGCTGCGCCTGCTGACGGATCACGCCGCGAAACTGTTTGGCGGGTATGCCTCCAAGCTGCGTTATCCCTATATGCACCCCCGGCAGCAGTGGATGCGCGATTCGCTTGCCAAATGCGGTTTTGTCCAAACAGCGTTCTTCCCCGGCGAACTTCAAAACGGATGCGATATGATCTGGTATGACCGGATGATTTAATAAGCGGCGAAGGCGAGAGAACAGGCTGTAAAGAAATAAAAGTAGAAGCGACCGATGGTGCGCTTCTACTTTTTCTTTTGATATTGTTTGGGGTAGGTGGGAAGCAGGGAACTACAAAGACTTCGAGCGTCGTAATTCTTGTTGTTTGAAAAACTGATAAAACACCCTTGACAAAACAACTCGAATGGCGGAAAGGGATTTCTTTTCCGGCTTTTTCTGTTATATAAGTGTCTCCTTCTATTGTCGGATCATGTTGATGGTATATATGATGCACCTTGTTTATCTTCCCTTATATTGGCTTCTTTTCTCTTGCTGCATCTGCTCAGTTTGCCGCTGATTCTGAAGATTGCCCAATTGCGCCCTGATTGACTCCCTCTGCCTCGGCTCCTCGCCAGCTTTGATAACCGTATCAACACAGTAACGGATGCGGTCGATCAAGTCAGGATCAACGTTCTGTTCTGCGAGTGCTGCACGATGCTGAGTCTGTTCATTCAGCAACTGCTGCAATTCATCAGCGATGCGTTCATGATCTGCAACCTTGATGCCATTGGCATTCATGTACCGCACAGCCTTTGCAAAGTCGTTCAGCTCCTGCTGGTGCTTTTCTGCATACTGCTTCCGAATAAATCCCATCCCGCGTTTACTCTTATCAGAGATTGGTTTGAGCCGCTGGAATGTGTCCAGATGCTTAAGTACAGTCTGCTTCTTCCGAATAGCCTTGCCCACGCCGTCAAGCTGGGTGAGGCTTTCTTGCTGTTTCCCAACAAATTCATCGAAATCATGCAGCGTGCTGATGCCAGTTTCCTGCATGAAGAACTGTACGGCGATCCCAACGATCTGGAATATCAAAAGCAGATTATCGATGTTTTCGTCAACAGCATTTATGTGTTTGAAGACAAGCTGGTGATGACCTATAACTACAAAGACGAATCGGAGACGATTTCTCTGGAGGATGTCCAGCAGGTTTTCGGTTCGGATATTGCCGGTAGTGCTCCACCAAGCAAGAGAAATCCGAACCTGATTCTGGTTGGAAACGGGTTCGGATTTCTTTATTTCTTCGAGAAGGATGACATTTGACGCTAATCCTATCAATACACAAAACCAGGGCTGCACACAGCAGTCCTGGTTTTTACATATACTGATGTTTACTCCTCCGGGAACGCATACTGCGCCTTGTACTTCGCAAACTGCTCCGCGAAGGCGGCGCTCTCATGCAGCTCACCGGCTTTCAGTGCGTTCAGGTACTCATGGGCCTCCAGTTTGCCCTCGGAGACCTGCAGCATTTCCACGGCCACGTTGGAGCAGTGGTCTGCCGTGCGCTCGCAGGCGGTCAGCAGATCTTCCAGCACGAAGCCGTACTCCACCGTACACAAGCCGTCGCGCAGGCGGCGCACATGGCGGGACTTGACCTCACGGACAAGGGCGTCTACCACTTGCTCCCGGGGTTCGATCTGGATGGCCTGTTCCATGTCGAAGAGGGTGTAAGCGGATACAGTGCGGTCCACAATGTCCAGTACAGCGCGTTCCAGCACGGCCAATTCGCTCTTGGCTTGTGCAGAGAAGTTGATCTTCTTTTCTTCGATTTCCAGCGCAGCTTTGGCAACAGCCAGGGCGTGGTCGCCCATGCGTTCGATATCCGAA
>JAZSAB010000111.1:0-12111 GCA_045601675.1 Faecousia sp. | reverse complement strand
ATTGATGGCATAGATGCCCTTGAGGGGGCAGCCGGTCTTTGTCTTGGTAGCGTCGGTGCGGTCTAGGTCGCTCTTCTTGGCAGCTTCTGCGATGTAGACCCGGACCTCTTCCTTGTTCTCGATGCGGTCCATCAGACCTTCCACGATCTTGCCGTCGGGGGCAAGGACCATAAAGGTGATGCCGTAGATGGTTTCGATGCAGGTGGTGTAGATAGAGAACTCGCCGCCGCCCACCAGCTTGAAGTCTACCTCTACACCGGTGGACTTACCGATCCAGTTACGCTGGATCTCCTTGGTGGATTCGGGCCAGTCGATCTCGTTCAGACCCTCCAGCAGCTTCTCAGCAAAGGCAGGCTGGTCGATGACCCACTGCATCATATTCTTTTTCACAACGGGATAGCCGCCACGCTCAGACTTGCCGTCGATGACTTCGTCATTGGCAAGAACGGTACCCAGGGCTTCACACCAGTTGACGGGCATCTCGATCCGCTTGGCGTAGCCCTTCTCCCACAGCTTCTTGAAGACCCACTGGGTCCACTTATAGAATTCGGGGTCGGAAGTAGCCAGGACCTTGGACCAATCGTAGTCAAAGCCCAACTCCTTCAGCTGACCGGAAAAGGTCTCAATGTTCTTCTGGGTAAAGCCGTTGGGGTGGTTGCCGGTATCCACCGCGTACTGCTCCGCGGGCAGACCGAAAGAGTCGTAGCCCATGGGATGCAAAACATTATAGCCCTGCATGCGCTTCATACGGGACATGATGTCCGTTGCGGTGTAGCCTTCCGGGTGACCTGCGTGCAGACCCACGCCGGAGGGGTACGGGAACATATCCAGTACATAGTACTTAGGCTTGGAAAAATCCCAAACATCGGTGTGGAAGGTGTTGTTTTCCTCCCAGTATTTATGCCACTTTTTCTCAATGGCAGAAAAATCGTAATGCATAACCTCTACCTCTATTCTTTACTCAGCAATGATAATGTCGCTGATATTGATCTTCTCCGCATCTGCCCACAGACGCTCCAGGGAGTAAAACTCTCTTGCTTCCTCGGTAAACACGTGGACCACAACAGAGCCGAAATCCAGCAGCTCCCAGGTGTTACCGCGGTGACCCTCACGACCCAGCATAGGCTCGCCCAGCTGCTCCATGGTGTACTCCGCGTGATCGCAGAGGGTCTTGACATGGGTGCTGGAAGTGCCGGTGCAGATCAGAAAATAATCCGCAAGGGAGCTTACCTTATCGATCTTTAAGAGCTGGATATCCATGCCCTTCTTGCTGTCTAACGCTCTTGTTACCTCATAGGCCACTTCTTGTGCAGTTAACATAATATTCTTCCTTTCATACACCGTATCGGGTCAGCTCTTCCATGGCTGCCAGGGACTGGGGAGAGATCTCCCTACCCTGCTGACGCAGGATGTCCGTAGCCCAGGTAAGACCCTTTTTCAGCGCTTTATCTATATCTGTATGCGCTAAGTACCGGAGCTCTTCCACACCGTCAAAATCCCGGTTTGGCTCCATATAGTCAGCGACATAAATGATTTTCTGCAGTATATTCATACCCGCTTCTCCTGCAGTGTGGGTGCGGATGGCATCCACCACCTCCAGGGACTCGCCGAAGATCCTCTGGGCGACCAGGGATCCGGTCAGCGCATGGAGGATCTTGGGGTTGCGGATAGAAAATTCATCGATCTCCGCTCCGTAGGACCAGCACAGCGCAAGCTGCAGCCGTCCGCCCAAAGCTTTTGTAATATCGTGGAGAAGTCCCGCTCTTGCAGCGTCAGTTTCGTCTGCGCCCCAGATCTTCGCAAGCTCTACCGCTGCATCCCGGCAGCCAAGCACATGGGGGACCCGCTTGGGATCAAGCAAACTGCAGACTGCCTCCTGAAGCTTTTCTTCCGACAGATGCCGCAGATTCTTTCCCGTGCCGTAAAGGTTATTCATCTGGATATACTCCATAACCTCGGGGGAAATAAATTCATCCGCGCAGCGGAAAATCAGCATTCTGCGAAGGTCGGTGGAAGAGATCTCCACAACGGGATTTTCTACCAAATAAACGGTAGCGCCCTGTGCTTCAAATTCTTCCTTTCTCTTGAGGATCTCCTCTTTTTCCCGGCGCTCACCCCGGTACATAACGCCCAGGGATGCGTTTTTCAGGATTCTTTCCGGCTCCTTCCACCGATGGAAGGACAGGAACATATCCGTACCCATAAGCAGGACGATCTCTTCCTCGGGGTAAAGGCTTCGGACCTGCTCAACGGTCTCAAAGGTGTAGCTGGTGCCGCCACGCTGCAGTTCCAGGTCGGAAACCGTGATTCTCTCTTCCCCACCAAAGGCGCGCTGCGCCATTTCCAGGCGCTGCTGGGCGGAAGGAGAGTTCTCCGGGGCAGCTTTATGGGGAGAGACATAGGAGGGAATGACCAGCAGGCGCTCCATCTCCAGCGCAGAAAGGGCGTACTTTGCCCCCTGGACGTGTCCGATATGAGGCGGATTGAAAGCACCGCCGTAGATACCGATTCGCATCAATTTTCTTCCCTCCCCTGCTTATGATCAGTCTTCGTTTCGAAGCTGATGTTTTTTTGTTTTTTCGATGGCCTTGTCGATCGCCATCTGGCGGAAGTATTCATTTCTCTGCTCCCGGACCTTCTTGGCAGCCTGGCGTCTTGCCTGGGCGCCCTTACGGACGGGATTGACCTTGGTGGCCTTGCGCTTTGCGCGGCCGGTCTGATTACGCTCCTGCTGGAGCTTTTCGCTGAAGCGGTAAATGACGAACTTGGTGCCGATCACCGCAACGCCGTCGGCACCGGTGGCCTCGCAGATCTCGTCGCTGACCTCACGGGGGGTCATCATTGCGCCCTCTAAGACCTTGCCTTTCACAAGCTCACGGGCTTCCAGCTGGGTTTCTGCCTCAGCGATCACCGCTTCGGTAACGCCGCCTTTGCCCACCATCAAGGTGGTCTCCAGGGTATTTGCCTGGCTGCGCAGTTCTGCTCTTTCCTTACTTGTCAGCATAACCGGCCTCCTTCATTTTCTCGTAGAATAAGTTCAGTGCGTTTGCTCGATGGGACACCTTGTTCTTCTCCTCGGGAGAAAGCTCCGCGGTGGTCTTTCCCAGGGGCGGATAGTAGAAGATGGGATCATAGCCGAACCCGTTCTCGCCCGCAGGCTCCCGGGTCAGTTCGCCGTGGATCTCACCCCGGGCCTGGATCACCTGACCCTCCGGCGTGACAAAAGAGATCACGCACACGAACTGGGCCTGACGCTGACCGTCGGGCACATGCTCGGTGTTCTTAAGGAGAAGCTCGAGTCTACCCCAATCGTCCAGGCTCTCATCAAAGCCATAACGGGCGGAGTAGATGCCGGGCTCACCGTTTAGGGCGTCCACCGCAATGCCGGAATCATCCGCAAGGGCGGGAAGACCGGTGGCCTTCATCACCGCCTCTGCCTTTAAGAGGGAGTTTTCCTCAAAGGTAGTGCCGGTCTCTTCCACATCGATGTCCACACCGATCTCAGACTGGAGCACCAGGTCAAAACCGAATTTCTCGGTGATCTTACTGATCTCCACCAATTTATGTTTATTTTTACTTGCCAAAACAACTTTCATTATAGCAGCGCCTCCACAAATGCTTCTGCCTCAAATTCCATCAGATCGTCTGCCTGCTCACCTACGCCAACGAACTTGACGGGGATCTGCAGGGTATCTGCCACCGCGATGACGATGCCGCCCTTGGCAGTGCCGTCTAATTTCGTCAGCGCAACGGCGGTGACGCCGGCGATCTCTTTAAACTGCTTCGCCTGCAGAAGTCCGTTCTGTCCAGTAGTACCGTCCAGCACCAGGAGCACCTCTCTTGCAGCACCGGGCAGCTCCCGCTCCACAATACGGCTGATCTTTGCAAGCTCGTTCATCAGGTTCTGCTTATTGTGCAGACGACCGGCAGTGTCGATGAGGATCACATCCACACCCTTTGCCTTGGCGGACTGGATTCCGTCGAAAACAACGGACGCGGGGTCTGCGCCCTCGTGCTGACGGACGATGGACGCGCCGGAACGACCAGCCCAGATTTCAAGCTGATCCGCAGCAGCAGCGCGGAAGGTATCACCGGCAACCAGCAGCACCTTCTTGCCACTTTTCACAAGCTGGGTGGCGATCTTTCCGATGGTGGTGGTCTTACCCACGCCGTTGACACCGATCACCAGCACAACGGAAGGGCTGGTGCTGAGGTTCAACTTTGTATCGCCTACCTGGAGCATCTCCGTAAGGATCTGCTTTAAGGCATCCTTTGCCTCCTCGGTGGTCTTTAGGTGCTGCTCACGGACGGCCTTACGCAGGGCATCCGTTGCCTTCAGCGCAGTATCCACACCGAGATCCGCAAGGATCAGGCTCTCCTCCAGCTCATCGTAGAAATCGTCGTCGATCTCGGAAAAGCCGGAAAAGACGCTGCCCAGGGTATTTTCCAAGGCGCTGCGCGTCTTTTGAAGACCCTGCTTGATCTTATCAAAAAAACCCATATTGACTCCTTTATTCCGCGATTCCCAAATACTGCTCCATCTGGTTCAGATCCAGGCGGATCAGCTTGGAGATACCCTGCTCCTGCATGGTCACACCGTAGAGCACATCGGAAGCTTCCATTGTGCCGCGGCGGTGGGTAATGACGATGAACTGGGTCTTCTGACTCAAGTTCCGCAGGTAGGAGGAGAATCGCTCTACATTTCGGTCGTCCAGCGCCGCGTCGATCTCGTCGAGCATACAGAAGGGCGTGGGACGGACCTTCAAAATAGCAAAATACAGCGCAATGGCAACGAACGCCTTCTCACCGCCGGACAGCAGCGTAATGGTCTTGATCTGCTTTCCGGGAGGCTGGACGCGGATCTCAATGCCGCAGGTAAGAGGCTCCTCGGGATTCTCTAAAAGCAGCTGACCCTTACCGCCACCGAACATCTCTTCAAAGACAGTGCCGAAGTATTCGTTGATCTTCGCAAATTCCGCCACAAAAATGGTGGTCATCTCATCGGTAATGTTGCGGATGATGCTCTCCAGCTCACGCTTGGAGGTAAGCACATCGTCACGCTGACCGGTGAGGTAAGTATAACGCTCATTAACACGGGCGTACTCTTCGATAGCGCCCAGGTTAGGAGTGCCCAGCGCGGAGATCTTACGCTTCAGTTCCGCCACCAGGCGGGTGCCTGCGGCAACAGACTCAATGTCGCCCCGCTTTTCTTCCGCGGTGCTGGGAGTCAGACCGTAGGTATCCCAAAGCTTATCGATAATGGTACGTTCCTCGATGGCCGTGGTCTCTTTTTTGTTTTCCAGGCGGATGCAAGCGCTTTCCATGGTGAGGATGGACTTGTTCTTCTCCTGGATATCGCCCTCGGCACGGGATTTGCGGGCTTCGATATCCGCGTAGTCCGCAAGGGTCTTGTTCATCTCTCCGCGGACCTTGGCGATCTGCTCGTCATTCTCTTTCTGCAGCTCCTGCTGGTGGGCGATTTCCCCGTTCAGCCGCTGGATATCCGCCCGGATCAGCTCGATGCTCTCCAGCTTCTTATCCCGGTCCATCTGGGCAGAGGCGCTGAGGATCTGCAGATCCGCGATGTGGCTCTGGGCGGTATGCCGCTCTGCCTCCAGCGCCGCGGTCTCCTGGCGGATCTCGTTCATTGCGCCGGTGACCTTCTCCACAGCTTCGTCCGCTTCGGTCTGACTGCCCTCCAAAAGCGCTATGCTCTGGCGGGTCTGGGTTAGGTCTGCCTCGTATACCTGCAGCTGACCGCGGATGGTCGCGATCTGCTGACGATCGTTTGTGTTACGCTGGTTGAGGGCATCCATTTCACGCTGGGCAGATGCGTAGGCATCTTCCACCGCCTGCAGCCAGATCTCGTGCTGCTTGACTTTTCCCTCCAAGGTCAGTACCTGTTTTTCGAAGTCCGCAAGCTGCTCCCGGGCGGTAGTTACCTGGAACTCCACCTGGTCCGCTGCGCGCTGGGCCTCCTGCAGGTCTGTTTCCTGGACGCCGAGCTTTTCTTCCAAAGCCTTTTGGCGGTTTGTCAGCTTCTCCAGCTCGTTGGCACGGCTGAGAATGCCCGCATCCCGGCCCACAGAGCCGCCGGTCATAGAACCGCCGGGGTTCATGACCTGACCGTCCAAGGTGACGATCTTAAAGCGATTGGCGTACCGCTTTGCTATGGAGATAGCGCAATCGATATTCTCCGCAATCACCGTTCTGCCCAGGAGGTTTTCCACCACGGGGCGATAGGCGGCATCACAGGAAATGAGATCCGACGCGATTGAGACAAAGCCGGCGCATTTTTCAAGACCACTTTCCTGCAGGGTCTTTCCGCGGATCACGGACAGGGGCAGGAATGTTGCTCTGCCGCCACCGGTACGCTTGAGGTAAGCAATGGCTGCCTTGCCGTCCTGCTCGTTATCTACTACCACATTCTGCATGGCAGCACCCAACGCGATCTCGATGGCAACGGTATATTCATCCTCAGTACGGATCAGCTGAGAAACAGGACCGTGGACACGGCGCAGACCGCCCCGCTTTACTTCCTGCATCACCTGGCGGACGGATTTCTGGTAGCCCTCGAAATCCTTCTCCATCGCACGGAACACATTTGCCTTTGCGGTAACGCTTTGCAGCTCGGAGCGGAGCTTTTCCACGATCTCCGCAAGCTCGTCCCGGCGCTTCAGGCGGGTTGCCTGGCGCAAACCGTAGCCGTTAATGGTGTTGTTTGCCGCGGTGACCTCGTCCTGGGCAGCGCGCAGCTGCTTCTGGCAGGCAGCGAGATTTTCTTTTGCCTCTTTCTTTCTCTGTTCACCGGCAGAAAGCTCTTCGGTCAGCTGATCGAACCGATCCTGGCTCTGCTCAATATTGGCGCTGATGCTCCGCAGGTCCGCTTCCCGGACCGCGATATCGGCGGTAAGCTTCACTTCCCGGGAGCGCAGCTCCATGAACTGGCGGGTAAGTCCCTGGGCATCACTGGTCATCCGGTTCAGCTGCTTTTGCAGCTCGTCCAGCTTTTCATTCTTTTCAGAGAGGATCTGATCGATCTCTTCGATACGACTTTCCGCCTGCTCCATCTGACCCACAATGCCGCTTCTGCGGTCTTCCTGACCCTGGAGGTCCTCCTGGAAGCGCAGGATATTGTCTTCATTGTTCTGCACATTGCCCTGGAGCACGGCGATCTGTCCGTCGATCTGCTGATGGGCGCCCTCCAGCATACTGACCTGCACACGCAGGTTTTCAAGCAGCTCGTTCTGGTGACGAAGATCCCCGCTCATCTTCTCGGAAGATGCATAAAGGCTCTCCAGTTCCTCCTTCGCCTGGGCAAGGACAAAGGAAGCGGAGTTATAGTCCTCCTCTGCCTTTCTTGCATCGGCAGAGAGTTTTTCCAATCTATCCAGCCAAACGGCGACCTCAACGCCCTGGAGCTCGTCCTTAAGGGTCAGGTACTTCTTCGCCTTTTCAGACTGCACACGCAGAGGCTCCAGCTGCAGCTCAAGCTCGGAGACCTTGTCGCCGATACGCAGCAGGTTATCCTCGGTGTGGGCAAGCTTACGCTCGGTCTCTTCCTTGCGGTGGCGGTACTTGGAGATACCTGCCGCCTCCTCGAAGATCTCACGGCGGTCAGCGCTCTTGAGAGAAAGGATTTCGTCGATTCTGCCCTGACCGATATTGGAGTAACCTTCTCTGCCAAGACCCGTGTCCATAAACATCTCGTGAATATCTCTCAAACGGGCAGACTGGCGGTTGATATAGTATTCACTGTCGCCGCTACGGTAATACCGGCGGGTGACCATAACTTCGTCCGCATCGTAGGAAAGCGCACGGTCGGAATTATCCAGGGTCAGCGTTGCCTCCGCGAAGCCAACTGCCGCGCGTTTCTGGGTGCCGCCGAAGATCACGTCCTCCATCTTAGCGCCTCGGAGGGTCTTGGTACTCTGCTCACCCATGACCCAAAGGATCGCATCGGAAATATTCGATTTGCCGGAGCCATTCGGACCGACTATAGCGGTGATATCGTCACCGAAACGGATCACGGTCTTATCCGGGAAGGACTTGAAGCCCTGCACTTCCAAAGATTTCAGATACACAGTAATAACCTCTTATTGTCAATAATATCGCATTGTATAGTTGTATCAGTTTATTATACTTACAATGCGCCAAAAAAGCAAGAATTTCTTTACCTTTTTCCCCGAGTTTGCGCATAAAAAAGGATGCGTCCAAAGACGCATCCTTTTGTGCAAAAATCAAATATTTCTGGTCCATTCCGTGATCAGCAGACCGGGAATCAGCCACACCAGCTGATAGAGGAACATATTGACGGGAGTCAGGTACTGCAGAGCACCCAGAATCGTCAGCGCCAACATCATTGCCATACCCAGCGCGCCGCCGATGATGGCAACGAGTACACCCAAACGGGCGCAGCCACGCAAGGCTCTTGCGCCGGTTACCGCATAGGCAAAGGGCATCAGACCTTCGCCGGTGATTAGAGCCAGCGGCTTTGCGTCCTCCGGGAGCTCCTTTTCTGCAAGCTCCTCGCGCAGCTCCTGGTCGGGGAAGATCATCTTTCTTGTTCTAACTTCCAGTTTATTGCGAACAAAGCTTTCCGTAAGCAAGAATTCTCCGGAAGTCAGCACCGGCTGCAGACCCCGGTGACCGCAAAGTGTAGCAAGTCCCGCTGCGGCAGGCTGCAGACGGTCTAAGTTCAGCGCGAACAGTCCGCACAACTCGCCTTCGATAGCAACGCAGACCGCCTGGCTCACACGGATGCCTTCGGGAATTTCCACTTCCATTCCCTTTAAGAAGGAAAGTGAGCCAACCAACACGGCTTCTCCCTCCACTGTGCCTCCGATTCCGCCGTCAAAACGCTCAAAATTCTCCACATCGTAGTGGCGGCCGTTACGGCTTTCCAGCACCTGAATAAAGAGATCAGTAAGTCCGCCGCCCTCCGCTTCCATAAGCGCGGTGCAGTAGGCAACGATGTCGTCCGGCTCACGGGCGCCCATAAACTTAACGCCGTTCATACGGGCAGTTCCGGCGGGGAACAGGTCATTGTAGTCTACGGGAAACAGTGCTTTTCCTGCTGCCGCTTCCACACCCTGCCAGCCGCAGAGCACAGTACCAATGGCATGGAGTCGACGCTCCAGCACACCCATAGGACGGGAGACCGCCACATAAGATGCCACGGGAACAGCCGCAAGAAGGGTCACCGCAAAGACCTGGAAACCGGCGCTGACGCCGTAGAGCACGCCGGCGGTGACGCCAACAGCGAGGCTCACAAGAGAGGCGATCAGTGCGTAAATATCCTGGGTCTTCTCCGGCGCAGGAAGGGCGTTGTAGGTATCCATAAAGTCCTCGACCTGACCTTCGGTACGCAGGAAGCCCTTCTTTTCGTCCATATAGTCCGGACAGGAAACCACCGCATCCAGGTGATTCGCTTTGCGCATGGTATCCATCTGTCCCATCTCGGTGTTTCTGCGCTGGTAGGCGCTCCAGAGAGACATGGTCATCTCTAAGCTAAATGCCGCGCAGCAAGGCACGCGAAGCTCATGTAGGCAGAAAACGCCATCCACACAGCAGACGATAAAAGTGATCACAAGCAACGTGTTCAGCGAAAAGCGCTTGCGGAAAAGGTCGGAAACACCCTCTATGAGCTGGAAACTACCAAACAGGGCAGAAACCAGCATGGCAAGGAGCTGACCGAACACCATCAGCCGCATCCGGTTTTCCTGCACGGCACCCATGGCATACATCACCGTAGAAAGAGCGGAGATCAGCACCACCAAAAGGCTAAAAAAGATCGCTGCCTGCAGCTTTCCCAAGCCCTTTTCAGAGAGGGCGTAGTAGCGTTTTTCCGGGCCTGCCACCAGCTTTTTCTTCAGCTCACGAAGTCGGGAGCGGGGATGGTGGAAAATCTGCTGGATGGGTCTGTACTCGCCCATGGGCTGCTCGTATTCCGGCTCCCACTGGTCGGTAAAGGCTTCCTTTTCCGGCTCTTCCTCTAAAATAGGCTGGGCATTGCGAACCTCACCCTTTGTAAAGCGGACCGTATCCAAACGGATGGTGTCGGTGGTGACAGGGGCAGGAATTACTTCCTCCTCCATCACCTCTTCCGGCGCTTCCTCAGCTTCGCCGAAGACCTCCGCTTTCCATTCCTTCACTTCCTCCTCCAGGGTCTCGTCTTCCTCAGAGGAAAATTCATTCATAATGTCTTCTAATTCCAGTTCCAGCTTGTCGTCCATAAAGTACCTCCTCTTACAGACGCTGACGGACCGCCTCGTAAAGCAAAATAGAGGCTGCCGCCGAAGCATTCAGCGAAGTGATCTTTCCCTTCATGGGAATGTGGACTGTAACATCACAGTTCTTCTGCACCAGTCTGCTCATACCCTCGCCCTCGGAGCCGATGACGATGGCGGCAGGCATGGTAAGATCTGCCTGGTACATAGGGATAGAGCCTTCCGCTGCCGTGCCGAAAATCCAAACGCCCTGTTCTTTCAGGGTTTCAATGGCGGCATTGATGTTGGTCACACGGGCGACCTTCATATACTCCACCGCGCCGGCAGAGGCTTTTGCGACCACTGCGGTAAGACCTACGCTGCGGCGCTTGGGGATGATGACACCGTGGGCGCCGGCGCACTCAGCAGAGCGGATAATTGCGCCTAAGTTATGGGGATCGGTAAGCTCGTCGCAGATCACCAAAAGGGGCGCTTCCCCACGGTTTGCGGCTTCTTCCAAAATATCCTCCAGGGAGCTGTACTCCCGGGCAGCTGCCAGAGCAATCACGCCCTGGTGGGCACGGGTAGTGCTCATCATATCCAGTTTTCTTCTGTCCACAGGGACAACAACCGCGCCGGCTTCCTTCGCCTGGGCTGCCAGGCGCTGAAGCGCCCGGTCCGTTTCTCCGGAGGCGATGAATACCTTATCGATGGTGCGTCCGCTTTTCAGCGCTTCCGTAAGGGCGTTGCGACCCTCCAGCTGATTCTCGTTCAGCTCTTCGGTTTCAGGGGCGGGGCGTCTTTCAGCGCGTCTTTCATTTCTATCCAAATTGCGATCGTTGCGACGGTACTGTGCCATAAGTTTCCTCTCCAATCCAAAAACAGGCATACTTAACCATTTTCGTATATTATAACAGAAATTTTCCTTTTCCTCAACATTTATTTTCTCAAATCCCCTGCCCTGCTTACATACATTTACAAAAAATTTACGGTGTAGTCGTGTATCATTCATTGTCAGTAGAGAAAAACTGTGATATAATACGAAAAAATGTAATCCCAACAAGGAGGTTTATCATGGATCCCAATCGTAACGACCCAAAAAAAGATCCCAAGGACGGCGGCAAACGCCCCAAGGGCAGTCTATGGATCGCCCTGCTGATCACCGTTGCGCTGGTCCTCGCCATCGGCACGATCTATAATTCCGTTTCCAAGAGCCAGTATACAGAAACTACTTACTCCGATTTTAAGACAGCCTTGACAGCCGGTAATCTTGCGGAGGTGGAGCTGCACTACGACCGGGTCATCTATATGACAAAGGAAGAGGCTGCAAAGCCTGCCGCCCAGCAGAAAGCCTGCTACACCGGTCTTCCCTCCGGCAACATTCTTGCCCTGGCAGACGAGCTTCACAGTGCCGGCATCAAGGTCAATCAGACCATCGTAGAAGATAACTCCACCATTATGCTGATCCTCTATTACGCGGCTATGTTCGGCGGCATTTTCCTGCTGATGAGCATTATCACCAAGCGTATGGGCAGTGGAATGGGCGGCATCGGCTCCAGCAAAGCCAAGATGTATATGGAAAAGCAGACCGGCGTGACCTTCCAGGATGTTGCCGGTCAGGACGAGGCCAAGGAGTCCCTCCAGGAGATCATCGACTTTCTCCATAACCCCCAAAAGTACACCGAGATCGGCGCAAAACTTCCCAAGGGCGCGCTGCTTGTGGGCTCTCCCGGTACGGGTAAGACGCTGCTTGCCAAGGCGCTTGCCGGTGAAGCGAATGTCCCCTTCTTCTCTATCTCCGGTTCCGATTTTGTGGAGATGTTCGTGGGCGTAGGCGCAAGCCGCGTCCGTGACCTGTTCAACCAAGCGGCAAAGGTCGCTCCCTGTATCATTTTCATCGACG
>JAZSAB010000110.1:0-4127 GCA_045601675.1 Faecousia sp. | reverse complement strand
TGAGGATCGGTGGGGCCTGCAAAGAAGTTCAGGCAGCCGTCGAAGCCCAGGATATCATCGGCCTGCTCGACAACAGGCTTTACGGGAGCAAAGCAAACCACATCGTCGTAGCCGGTGCCGCCGGTGAGGCTGCGCAGGTACTCGGTAGCGTTCTCCATACGGGTGTTGACATAGTGCAGCTCAACGCCGTTCTTGGCAGCCTCTTCTACAGTGTAGATGGAAGCAGCGCGCTCCAGGCGAGCTTCGTCGATATCGGTGATGACCAAGAGGCTGGGACGGCGGTCGCAGTGGATCGCGTAGTCGATAGCAGCCAGACCCATGGGGCCAACGGATGCCAGCATAGCCATCTTGCCGCCTTCCTTAATGCCCATCTCGTGGACATAGGAGCCGCCCTTGGTGTGGTACATTGCGTGGAAGGTGCCGATAACGCAGCTCAGGGGCTCTGCCAGAGAACCGAAGAAGTAGGTATCGGAGTTGTAGGGCAGCAGGCAGTCGGTCAGCAGGGTCTCGATGGGCACATTGCCGTACTCAGCGGAGCCGCCGCAGTACTTGTAGGAGTAGCCGGGAGCAGCCTGGGAGCCCTTGTAGTAGTGAGCAGGCTGGATGGAGAAGTTCTGGCCACCCTGGTATTTATGCTTCCAGTTGTCGCCAACCGCAATGATCTTGCCGCAGAACTCGTGACCAACGATGGTGGGGTTCTCTGCGCAGTCATCGGGAATACGCTTGTGGTCCTCGCCCTCCAGGGCTGCCTTGTAGGTGGACATACATACGGAGTCACAGACGATCTTTACCTGAACGTCGTCGGGACCAACCTCGGGCAGAGTGATCTCTTCCAGACGCAGGTCGTTTTTGCCGTGGATTCTAACAGCTTTTGTATTCATAATGGTCATCCTCCAATTTTAAATTTCTGATTAAGTATTCTTTTCGTGCTCAATGAGCTTCCAGGTTGCGTCGATCAGGTTTGCAAAGAGAGGATTCTCCATTGCCTTGATGACGAAGCTCTGACGGGGAGTATTGATGTCCTCGCCGGAGATCTGGAACATACCGTACTGGTCGCACAGACCGCGCAGGCGCTCAAGCTGTGCGGGAGTATTACGGGTGGGCATATAGGTAACTGCCTTGACGCCCTCTTCCTTCAGGCACTCAAACACATCGTCCAGGTAGTCGTCCTCGAACTTCTGTGCCTTCTTGTCGCCGGTGACGCTGTCGCCAACATCGCCCAGGTATGCGTAGCACAGGTATGCGTCCACATCCTTGCAGAGCTTTACCATATCAGGAAGCTTGGGGCACTCGTCGGTGGCGTCCACGAAGATCTTGGGAACGAAAGCGCCCTTGAGCATGCCAAGCAGGTCGTACTCATAGAAGGGGTACTCCAGGTCCATCATCTGTGCCTTCTGCTTTTCGTTCAGGCTCAGACCCATCTCGGTGAGCTTCTGAACCATAGCTTCACCCTTGCCCACCTCTTTGACCAGCTTGATTGCCAGCGCGTACATCAGGTGGCGCTCGGTGACACCGCCGTTTTCTGCAGCCATGGAAAGGGGCAGAACATCGCGGTCGTAGTCCAGATCCAGGTTCAGCAGGCTATTGATGTTATCGATCATCTTGCGGTTACGCAGATGACGGGCAGCCTGGTAGGGCTTGAAGAACTCGGTCAGCACATCGATCTTATCGTGGGGCACGCCCTGGATAGTCATATAGCTGACGCCCACCTGGTCGGGGTTATTGGTACGGCGACCTTCCAGACGGGTACCGTCCATGGAGATACGGGCTTCCATACCGATGGTGACAGGCATGTCGATGATCTCGGCAGCTGCCAGGAACTCTCTTGCGCCGGAGATGGAATCATGGTCGATGATACCTGCGGTGCACAGGCCCTCCATACGGGCGGCATAGACCGCTGCGGTGGGAGAGTAGGGAGAGAAGGAATAAGTAGTGTGAATGTGGTTATTGATGTACTGGGGAACCATGGGCGGGAAGACCGCGGTCTTCACCACTTCCCGGAGGTTCTCCAGGCGCTCTTCGGCAGTAGGCGCGTTGAGCTTATTCAGAATTGCAATATCGATCATGGCTTACCTCGCAATTAGTTCAGCATGACCTGACCGCCGGTTACGGGGATCGCCTGACCGGTCTCGTACTTCTGCTCCACGCAGTACATAACTGCACGGGCAACATCGATGGGCAGGCAGCCGCGGTTCATGGGAACCTTGGACTCGTAGAAACGGCGGACATCGTCCACGGTCTTAGCGCCGGGG
Organism: Faecousia sp.; assembly: GCA_045601675.1. Taxonomy (GTDB): domain Bacteria; phylum Bacillota; class Clostridia; order Oscillospirales; family Oscillospiraceae; genus Faecousia. The sequence goes on along the minus strand of JAZSAB010000110.1, from coordinate 1,875 downwards.
ACCTTACCTGCGTTGAGGTACTGTACGAACAGGCCTCTCTCGGGATCGCTCCACAGAGGACCATCCAGGTAGTTACCGGGGCAGATTGCGTTTACCTTAATGTTGTAAGCGCACAGCTCCAGTGCCCAGGACTGAACCAGACCGATTGCGCCGAACTTGGAACCTGCGTAAGCAAAGTTCTTGTTGGAGCCTTCCAGACCGGACTTGGAGGACATTGCGATGATGTCGAAGGTTGCTTCGGGGTCAGCCTCGTGCTGTGCTTCCATGATGATGGCAGCGTACTTGCAGGACAGGAACAGACCGGTGTAGTTGATAGAAGTGACAAAGTCAAAATCCTTCTTCTCCAGCTGAGCGATGGGACCGCTGCGGACAACGCCTGCGTTGGCGACCATAATGTCCAGACCGCCGAACTTCTCAACGACCTGAGCGACCATATTTGCGCAGCTCTCCTCGTCGGATACGTTTACGCCGATGGCCCATGCGCGCTCACCCATTTCCTTTGCCACAGTTTCTGCCAGGGGCAGGTTCATATCGGCAATAATGATGGTAGCGCCTTCCTTGTACAGTTCTTCTGCGATACCCTTACCGAAGCCCTGAGCAGCACCGGTAACGATGGTGATCTTTCCGGCCAGACGGCCTTCACCTGCGGGACGGCTGTGAATGTTCTTCTTTGCCAGCTCGCACCATTTGGTCATTTCCACGGACATAGCAGTTTCTCCTCCTTATATGTATACCGATCATTTTCCGTCGGTATGGTAATACTTGATTACGGCAAAAGCAGACGCAGATACGCATACTCCCACCACATAATCTTTCATAATCTATGATACCGCAAATACTGCCTTCCGTCAACACCATTTTTAGGAAAATCATTTCGTTTTTTTACCGGGAAAACAGGGGTTTTTGCTGGGAAATCCCCCGGGTTTTTATTGACTTTTTTCCTGAATTTTCGTATAATAAACTGGATAAACTATTGACAAATTTGGTAGGTAAGAACTATGGCACAAAAGAAACAGCAAGGATACGGAAACTCCAGTATCTCCATGCTCAAGGGTGAGGACCGGGTGCGTAAACGCCCCGCGGTCATCTTTGGCTCCGACGACCTGGAAGGCTGCAAGCACGCGGTGTTTGAGATCCTCTCTAACGCCATTGACGAAGCAAGAGAAGGTCACGGCGATACCATCATCGTCACCCGCTATGAAGACCTGTCCGTAGAAGTGGAGGACTTCGGTCGCGGCTGCCCCGTGGACTACAATGAAAAGGAAAAGCGCTACAACTGGGAGCTTGTTTTCTGCGAGATGTACGCCGGCGGCAAGTACGGCGAAAACGGCGAAAACTACGAGTACTCCTTAGGTCTTAACGGTCTTGGCTCCTGCGCTACCCAGTACGCATCGGAGTTTTTTGACGCTACCATCCGCCGGGACGGCTTCCGCTACGATCTGCACTTCGAAAAGGGCAGAAACAAGGGCGGTCTTAAGAAAGAGCCCGCCGACCGGAAAAAGACCGGTTCCCGCTTCCACTGGCGTCCGGATAAGCAGGTCTTTACCGATATTAACATTGCCGTGGAGTACTACCGGGATGTGCTGCGCCGTCAGGCGGTGGTGAATAAGGGCATCACCTTCAAATTCCGCAACCAGGTTGGCAAGAAGTTTGAAGAGGAGCAGTTCTGCTACGCCGACGGTATCAAGCAGTATATCGAAGAAATGGTGGGGGACAATGCCTTCACCATGCCGGTGTTCTGGGAAACGGAGCGCCGGGGCCGGGATGCGGAAAACCGCCCGGAAATGAAGCTGAAGATCACCGCATCCTTCTGCTTTTCCAAGCAGGTCAGCCACATCGAGTATTATCACAACTCCTCCTGGCTGGAATACGGCG
>JAZSAB010000109.1:0-4845 GCA_045601675.1 Faecousia sp. | reverse complement strand
TAGCTCCCGCTCCCAAAGCCACCCTCCCCGGACCCCACCCGGCGCGCATTTTCGGTAGGAGCATCAAGGTTTCGGTGCAGCAGGGAGCATTTACCGAAAGTGCGCCATGAAACGAAATGGGCGCAAAAAAGGGCGGGTTTCCCCGCCCTTACTTATTATTCAACAACATTTTCCAAAAATAGCTGCAGAGTATCCCCAAAGCGGTCCTCCTGCTCCGGGCAGCCGAACACGCCGATGATCACCCGTTCCCCCTCATAATCGAAGGCGGACAGCAGGCAGCTGCCGGCATAAGGCGTCTGTCCGGTTTTCAGACCTACCGCGTAGGGACAGTAGAAATCCGTCCGCTCCTGGATCAGCATATTGGTGTTCTTCCACTGCTTGGGGGCGTCCTCGTCACTGTTATCCGGGTCGAACCGGGGGTTGTTGCCCTTGGCAAGACCTGCGTATTTCATAATGGTCTCGTTTTCCATGCAGAGCTTACCCAAAGTGGCAAGATCCCGGAAGGACATATAGTGCTCATCGGAGTGGATGCCATCGGGATTTACAAAGTGGCTGGCGGTCATGCCCAGCTCCTTTGCCCGGCGGTTCATGGTTTCCATAAAGGTCTCCACCGCGAAGCGGCTATCCGCCTCCGGCTTATTGAGAATGATCCGACCAGCCGCCGCTGCCATTACATAAGCTGCGTCATTGCCGCTGGGCAGCAGCATAGCCTCCACAAGCTGCTCCACCGTCAGCCGGTCGCCCAGCTCGATGCCCGCAACGGAAGAGCCCCATACCACCTGGTCCAGCTCTGTGCCTGCGTTTACCGTCAGCTTGGCATCTAAATACTCCAGGGCAACCAGCGCGGTGCACAGCTTTGTGATGCTGGCGGGATAGACCCGGGTGTTTTCGCCGTGGCTGGTGGCAACAAAGGAATCAGTCTTTGTGTCATAGACAAAGTACTGCTGGGCAGTAATGGAATTCTTCTGACCGACCTGCACCCAAACCGGGATCGCCTCCGTGGTTTCTACGGTGGTCTCCGTGGGGGCGGTGGTGGTTGCGGGGGTGGTCTCCGTGGGCGTTTTTCCGTCGCCGCTGATTGTGATGCATGCCCAAACCGCAACAATTAAAATCACTGCCAAAAGAATAATTTCCAGTGCTAAAATCTTCTTCATAATTACTCCTGATCTCGTTGTTTGCAGGCGTAAAAATATGCCTGCTTGTAGTTATCCAGCCCCTGGTAGCATTGCTCCAGGCGGCGGTAAATGTCGGAATTTCCCGGTAGTTTTTCGTATTCCCGGGCGGCAGAAACATAGTCTTTTTCCATAAAATAAGATTCTGCCCGAAGAAAAACCGCTTTTTCGCTCTCATAGGCGGCAAGGTATGCCCGGCAGCAGGAGAAGTCTTTTCTGTGTAGCGCCGCGGCGGCGTGGAGAAGATAGGTTTCCTCCTCCGGGGGCAGCTCGGCTTCCAGCTCCTGCGCCTTACCCGGATCCAGGGAAAAATAGAGTAAAAGCCGCCGTCTTTTTAGGTCCGCTGTATCGTAGGGGGTGTGTTTCGCCGCCTGCTCTGCCTGCGCTAAAAGCACCCGGCAGTAGCCGGTCTTTTTCTCGGAAAGCGCCTTTTCCGCGCAAGAAAGGCAGGTAAGCAGAAGCAGGAGGTTGTACTCCGGGTCGTGGACACTGTCCGGTGCTTCATATTCCTTTAAGAGCACCAGCGCCTCCTCCGGGGAAGCATTTCTTGCCTGCGCTAAAAGTCTACTGTTAGGACTTACTGCCTCTCCATCCAAAAGAAAACCCATGGGTTTTCCCAGCCGGGCGGCAAGGTAACGGAGGGTGTCCACCGAGGGGGATGCGGCATCGTTTTCGATGAGGGAGAGCATATTGCGAGTGATCTTATCGCCGCAAAGGGCGGATTGGGACAGCCCGGCAGCCAGCCGCGCCTGCTTGATTCGTGTACCAAGTGTCATACTTTGCCCTCCTTCCGGGTATCATTGTACCATGTTTTTTCGGGAATTGCTACCGTCATAAAAAATTCATTTGCTATTTGGAAAGAATTGCTATATAAATAGTAGAAAGAAAGGAGTCTTTCTATGGAGCTTCGGAAATTTACATTTTGGAAAAATACTGCCGCCCAGCGGCTGGGAGACAGAGAAAATACCCTGACTTTGGTGCACACGGCGGTTGTGGTAGGCGCCCAGCTGATTCTGGCGCTGCTGAGCCTGTGGCTGGATAAGGGCATTGAGAGTACCGGTGGACTTGCGGGCATGGGCACCCGGGCAGTGCTCAGTACGGTGCAGACGGTTTTGCAGTACGCGGTGATGATCCTGCTGCCCTTCTGGGAGATCGGCTATCTCCGGGCGGCGCTGTGCTTCGCAAGGGGCGAACACGCGGACACCGGGACACTGACTTTCGGCTTGCGCCGTTTCCGTCCCGTGCTGCGGCTGATTCTCTTAAAGACTGTGATCACAACGCTTTTAATGGTTGCGTCCATCCATGTGGCTTCGGTGATCTTCACCATGACTCCCTTTGCCGCCCCGATGGAAGAGATGATCACCCCGGTCCTGCAGGCACAGACCGTAGAGCAGATGCAGCAGCTGATGGATGCCCTGCCCCAGGAGGAGATGCTCCGGGCCATTACCCCGGCGCTGATCATTGCGGCGGTGGTCTTTATCGCCGTTTATATCCCGGTTTTCTACCGCATCCGCATGGCGGAATTTGTTGTGGTGGACGATGATAAACCCGGCGCTTTCGCCGCCCTGCGGCAGAGCCTGAAGATCACCCGGAAAAACGCCCTGCAGCTCTTCCGGCTGGATCTGAGCTTCTGGTGGTTCTACCTTCTGCAGATCCTCATCACCGCCCTTGGCTTCGGAGATGTAGCCTTGCTGGCGATGGGCGTATCCGCAAAGGCGGAGGTGCTCTATATTGTATTTTTGCTGCTCCAGGCCGGAGCCCAGCTGCTGCTGTACTGGAAATTCCGGGCAAAGGTACAAACCGCTTACGCAGTTTCCTACGACGATATGAAAAACGGAGAGGCTTGACCTCTCCGTTTTTTAATTGACAGTTGACAATGGACAATTGACAATTATGGTTTTTATTATCCAACCCTCTTTGTTTTTCTTGTAGGGGCGGTTATTAACCGCCCGCGGGCGATCAATGATCGCCCCTACACGATAAACGGTAGTTTTGCAAAGAACGACGGGACGTAAACGATCTTCCTGCGAAGCACAGGGAAGAATAGAAGAAGGGAGGGTCAAGACCCTCCCCTACTGAGATGTAAGAAAATTGGAAAAATAATTGTCCATTGTCAATTGTCCATTGTCCATTAAAAAAGACCACTCTTTCGAGTGGTCTTTTTGTTTTCTTACTTGCCGGCGCCTGCGATCTGTGCGGCAACCTCATCAGCGAAGTTCTCTTCCTTCTTCTCGATGCCCTCACCCTTAATGTAGTGAATTGCATCCACGAAGGTGACCTTGCCGCCCAGCTTCTTAGCTGCGTCAGCAATGTAGCCAGCGACGTCGCCCTTAAAGAGGTCAGCGCGGACGAAGTCCTGCTGCAGCAGGCACATTTCCTTGTAGAAAGCGTTGATCTTACCGGCTGCGATCTTTTCCTTAACAGCTGCGGGCTTGGAAGCCATCTTGGGATCGTTATCCATCATAGCGACCTGGATAGCCAGCTCCTTGTCCACATCAGCCTGGGGAACCATGGACTTGTCCCAGTACTTAGCGCCCATAGCAGCGATCTGCATAGCAACGTTCTTGCCGATCTCGGTAGCGTCGATGTCGCCCTCAACAGCCAGGTTTACCAGAACACCGTGAGAGCCGCCCATGTGGACGTAAGCAACGGAGGTGTTGTCAGCGAAGCGGTTGAAGCGGCGGATCTGCATGTTCTCGCCGATGGACATGACCTTCTCCTGCATGATCTCGGTGACGGTCAGGTTGGTGCCGGGGTAGGTGCAAGCCTTCAGAGCGTCCACATCAGCGGGAGCGTCGGTTGCAACGATGGTAGCCAGGTTCTTAACCAGATCCTGGAAAGCATCGGTCTTGGAAGCGAAGTCGGTCTCAGCGTTGACTTCGATCACAACGCCAACACCATCGATAACAGCAGCGTATGCAACGCCTTCAGCAGCGATGCGGTCAGCCTTCTTAGCAGCCTTAGCCAGGCCCTTCTCGCGGAGCCATTCTACGGCCTTATCCATATCACCGTCGGTGGCAGCCAGGGCCTTCTTGCAGTCCATCATGCCAACGTTGGTCATTTCACGCAGTTTCTTAACATCAAGAGCAGTAAATGCCATTTTGAGTTCCTCCTATAATTCTTTTGTAATGGCACCCGTTGCCGGGTGCCATAATAGATTTCGGTATATTACTCAGCAGCGGGAGCCTCGGCCTCGGTGGTCTCGGGAGCCTCAGCAGCGTCCTCACCCTGGCGGCCTTCGATGGCAGCGGATGCCATTGCAGCAGCGATCAGGCGGATAGCGCGGATAGCGTCGTCGTTGCCGGGGATGACGTAATCGATCTCGTCGGGATCGCAGTTGGTGTCAACGATTGCAACAACGGGAATGCCCAGCTTCTGAGCCTCAGCGATCGCATTGCGCTCCTTGCGGGGGTCAACGATGAACAGGCAAGCGGGGATCTTCTTCATTTCCTTAACGCCGCCCAGGTACTTCTCCAGCTTCTCGATCTCGCCCTGATGCTTGATAACTTCCTTCTTGGGCAGCATAGCGAAGGTGCCGTCAGCTTCCATCTTGCGCAGCTGAGCCAGACGGTCGATACGGGTACGCATGGTGCGGAAGTTGGTCAGCATACCGCCCAGCCAACGGGCGTTGACATAGTAGCCACCGCAGCGGATAGCTTCCTCGCGGATAGCG
>JAZSAB010000108.1:0-5472 GCA_045601675.1 Faecousia sp. | reverse complement strand
ATTAGCCTTCTGCGCGCATCTGAGCGAAGCACTCGCTGCAGTATACGGGACGATCGGACTTGGGCTCGAAGGGAACCTTTGCCTCGCCGCCGCAACGGGCGCAAGTAGCAGTAAAGAACTCACGGGGGCCACGGGTGGCGTTCTTGCGAGCGTCACGGCAAGCCTTGCAGCGCTGGGGCTCGTTCTGGAAGCCGCGCTCTGCGTAGAATTCCTGCTCACCGGCGGTGAAAACGAATTCGTTGCCGCACTCTTTGCAAACTAAAGTCTTGTCTTCGTACATTGGATTTTACCTCTCTTCGGTTAATATGCCCCGTGAAATCCCGCTAAATAGTTGGTTTACTCAGGGTTGATTCTATGGCGGGGACACCGCCACTTATAAGATTATACACGTATGGTATACATTTGTCAATCCCTTGTGTAAATATTTTCCTCAAATCTCGAACTGGGTCTGACCGTCATAGGGGATGTGCAGATGCTGGTAGGCAAGGGCTGTGACGCAGCGACCTCTGGGGGTACGGGAAAGGAATCCAAGCTGCATAAGATAGGGTTCGTAGACGTCCTCTAAGGTGATTGCCTCTTCGCCGATGGTTGCCGCCAAGGTTTCCAGACCCACAGGACCGCCGCCGTAATTGCGGATAATGGCGGTGAGCATCCGGCGGTCGATGGCATCTAAGCCCAGCTCGTCCACTTCCAAGCGGGAGAGGGCAAGGTCCGCCGCCTCTTTGGTGATGGTACCGCCGCAGCAGACCTGGGCAAAGTCCCGGACCCGGCGCAGGAAGCGGTTGGCGATACGGGGTGTGCCGCGGCTGCGGGATGCGATCTCCATAGCGCCCTCGGGGTCGATATCCATACCCAAGATGGTGGCGCTGCGGGTGACGATCCGGGCAAGCTCTTCCTTGGTATAAAGCTCCAGCCGCAGGCTGACGCCGAAGCGGTCACGAAGGGGGGCGGAAAGCTGACCGGCTCTCGTGGTGGCGCCCACCAGGGTAAACTTGGGCAGATCCAAGCGGATGGAGGTGGCGGTGGGTCCCTTGCCCACGATGATGTCGATGGCGAAGTCCTCCATAGCCGGATACAGGATCTCCTCTACCGCCCGGTTCAGCCGATGGATCTCGTCGATGAAGAGAATATCGCCGGGGCTCAGGTTTGTCAGCAGCGCCGCCAGATCGCCGGGCTTTTCGATAGCAGGACCGGAAGTGACCCGGATGCCTGCACCCATTTCGTTGGCAATGACGCCTGCAAGGGTGGTCTTACCCAGACCGGGAGGTCCGTAAAGCAAGGTATGGTCCAACGGCTCATTGCGCAGCCGCGCCGCCTCAATATATATAGAAAGGTTGCCCTTTGCCTTTTCCTGACCGGTGTAGTCGGAAAGAAGCTTGGGACGCAGTCCGATCTCGCCGGCGTCCTGGGGTTCGTACACCGGGGACACCATGGGAGCGGACAGTTCTTCAGAAAATTCTAAGCTCATATGATCCTCCGAATTGACAATTGACAATGGACAATTGACAATTATTCTTTTGATGATTTGACTATCGATATCAACAACTTCTCCAGTTCCTTGCAATCCGTAATGATTGATTCAAATTCCTGGGCATTTAAGTACTGCGTTTCGTACATTAGCCGCAACCAATAATTGGTTTCATAGGACTCTTTTAGCGCTATATTCAATTTGCTTACAAAATCCGGTCTACTTTGCGCTTGCTGCGCTTCCGCCACATTTGCGCCAATACTGGTGCCACAACGCAGCAACTGCTTGGAAAGAACATATTCTTTTCGCTCCGTTTGCAAATACCGGCACAAATTAACGATTCGTACAGCAAAACGAAAGCTCTTTTCTTGAACCACGGTACTGTTCATACTTTAACCTCTGTTCGAGCTTGAATTGTGAATTGTCCATTGTCAATTGTCAATTCTTCATGACCATCGCGCGGAGGGCGTGGCGGACCAGCTCTTCGGTGGATGCGCCCGGATCTGCACCCTTGAGGGCCATAGCGATCTCCGAGGGGAAATAGCCCAGTTCCTGGAGCGCGGCGGTAGCAAGGCCTGCGTTGTTGCCGGGGGCAGGAATGCTTCCCGCAGCAACAGGAGAGGAAAAATCGATTTCCGCGGCTCCGCCGCCGATCTTATCCTTCAGCTCCAGAATAATGCGCTGGGCGATCTTCTTGCCGATACCCTGGGCAGCGGTGAGCAGCTTTTCGTCCCCGGTCATTACCGCAAGGGTAAAGTTTTGGGGACCTGCGGAGAGGATCGCCATTGCCGCTTTGGGACCTACGCCGTTTACGGTGGTCAGCAGCTCATAGCAGCGTTTTTCCTCTTTATCGATGAAGCCGTAAAGGTCGAATGCGTCCTCACGGATGGACTCGGTGATGTACAGCCGGGCAGTTTGATGGAGCTTTAACTGGGCAGCAGTATAGGCTGTGATCCGGCAGCCGTAACCTACGCCGCCGCAATCGATCACTGCAAGACCCGGCTCCAAAACCGTGACCTCGCCGGAAACATAATATAGCATAACCTTTCCTCCATTTTCCAAATTGTTGCACACTTGGCGCAAATGGACAATGGATAACGGACAATGGACAATTTCGGTGTTCCTCTCATTGTCAATTGTCAATTGTCAATTGTCAATTGTCAATTCTTTATCACTTTCGCCAGCAGCGATGTGCTGGACCGGGCGTGGCACAGGGCGATGGCGATAGCATCCGCGGCATCGTCGGGTTTGGGCAGCTTGGGTAGTCCCAGGATCCGCTTCGTCATATCCTGCACCTGGTGCTTGGTGGCATTGCCATAACCCACCACCGCTTGCTTTACCTGCATAGGCTTATAGGAAAATACCGGCACGCCCGCCTGCCGGATGGCAAGGAGGATCACGCCCCGGCTCTGGGCAACGCCGATGCCGGTGGTCACATTCTGACCGAAAAACAGTTCCTCTATCGCCACCGCATCCGGCTTTGCAACCTCCAAAAGCTGCCGCATATCCTCATAGATCATCTCAAGCCTTGCGGAAAAGTCCGTATGGGCGGGGGTGGTAATGGCGCCGTAGCGCAAAAGGGAGAACTTTCCCCGCTCCCCCTCTATGATGCCGAAGCCGGTGATCCCGTAGCCGGGGTCAATGCCCAAGATCCGCATTATACGCCACCTCTTGCAATGTTGAGATAGTAGAAAATAATCAAAATAATAAACAGCACCAGGGCGATCCGGGCGCCCCACACCTGCCACGCGGGTCTGGGAACATAGCCCTCCTGCTCTTCCTGCAGGAATTCCTGATCCTTCTCGTTTTCCATAAAAACACACCTCGCGCTTATCATAGCACATTTGTTTCAATTTAACAACCTTTTTTGATTTTTCTTGCCAAGAAGACGGAGATATAGTATAATAAAACGAGATAAAAAGAGGCAGGATGGTAACTCATGAAGATCAAAACAAAAGACCTTTCCTATGACGAAGTCATGGCGCTTCCCCGTCCCAAGCACAGAAAACCCTTAAAGCCCCTTTTCCTGCTGCAGGCGGTGGTCCGCATCCTTGCGATCTTCGACCTGTTGCCCACGAAATTCACCTATACTACCAAAGGCATGGAGAAAATCGGCAAGAAAGAGCCTTGCCTGATCCTTATGAATCACTCCAGCTTTATCGATCTTAAAATCGTCTCCCGGATCTTCTTCCCCAAGCGCTACGGCATTGTCTGCACCACCGACGGTTTTGTGGGCAAGAGCCTGCTGATGCGTCTGCTCGGCTGCATTCCCACCAAGAAGTTCGTCAGCGATGTGTCCTTGATCCAGGATATGCAGTACATGCTGAAAAAGAAAAAGACCAGCGTGCTGATGTATCCGGAGGCAAGCTACTCCTTTGACGGCACTGCCACCCCCCTGCCCCGGAAAATGGGCATCCTGCTGAAGAAATTAGGCGTTCCCGTGGTCACGGTGATCACCCAAGGCGCATTTGCAAGAGATCCTCTCTACAACTGCCTGCAAAAGCGAAAAGTAAAGGTCAGCGCGGAAGTGACCTGCCTGGCCACCGCCCAGCAGGTAAAGGAAATGACTATTGCCCAGTTAGATAAGCTTTTGGACGAGGCGTTCTCCTTCGATAATTTTGCCTGGCAGCAGGAAAACGAGATCCCCATCACCGAGCCTTTCCGGGCAGACGGTTTGGAGCGGATCTTATATCGCTGCCCCCACTGTGGCAGCGAGGGTCGCACAAGAGGCAAGGGCATCCGCCTTGTGTGCCGGGACTGCGGCGCAGAATATGAACTGACGGAAACCGGATATCTCCGCGCCACCGACGGCGACACCATTTTCTCTCACATCCCCAGCTGGTATCACTGGCAGCGGGGTCAGGTAAAGCGGGAGCTGGAGCAGGGCACTTACCGGATGGAAAGCAAGGTAAGAATCGCCATGCTTGTAGATAACAAAGCCCTTTACCGGGTAGGCAGTGGCAAGCTTGTTCACGATTGTGAAGGCTTCCATCTTACCGGCTGCAACGGAAAGCTATCCTATGAGCAAGGACCCCTGGCAAACTACGGCTTATACGCCGATTACTACTGGTATGAGATCGGCGATGTGATCTGCATCGGTAATAACGATGTGCTTTACTACTGCTTCCCCAAAGGACCGCTGCCCGTGGCAAAGGCGCGGCTTGCAGCGGAAGAGCTCTACAAACTGAAGAAACCCAGCAGAATCAAAAAAGCGACAACACTGTAATAGTAGGGGCGGGTCTTGACCCGCCCCTACATTTTCTGTTTGCAATTTTCAATTAAAAAAGACCACCCGGGCCGGGTGGTCTTTTTGATTATGCTTTCTTAAGATCATTGAGCAGAGCAACGCTTTCCTTGATCAGCAGCTCTGCGATGCCGCTCTTGAAGCGGGAGCTTCTTGCCTCGTAGCCGCCCTCGTCGTAGGCGTCCTGAGAGGGATAGTAGCCTTCCGCGCCGTTGGTGAGGCAGCAGGGGCAGGTCATGGCGAAGGGAGAGCCGTCCTTGATGCCGCGACCGATAGCGGTGAAGGGCTCGCCGGGGATACCCACGAATGCCACATCGCCCATACGGATACCGGTGAGGTTCAGGGTAAATGCCTCAGGGCCGTCCTTCAGACGGACCATACGCACAGCCTCCGCAACCACAGTAGTCAGCTCCATGCCCTCGTAGGGCAGTTCCTTATCCCGACCCTCCTTGTTGAGCTGAGCGATCTCATAGGCTCTGGGCAGGTCCTCGGGATTGGGCATATTGGAGGGTGCAGCCACGGGTCTGTGGATAGCAGCCACAGCATCGGGCTCGGTGAAGTTCACCTTGGCATAGACCTGCAGGATCGCGCCTGCGATGACACGGCCCATGTGCTTGGTGTGCTCATAGCCACGGTCGCCGTCGTCGTGGACGGGAGCAAGACCGTTGTGGTCGCCGCCGGTGGGATGGACATTGACGTGGTTGACGTCGCCCTCAGCGCCGTTGAGGAAGATGCACTTAACATTATCCAGAGCACGCTC
>JAZSAB010000107.1:0-4500 GCA_045601675.1 Faecousia sp. | reverse complement strand
CTCTATTCCCGTAGCGGAAGCGCCCGCTGCCCCCGGTAGCGCCGGCAAGCTGAGGCTTTATAACGTAGACCCCAAAACCGCTGCTATGATCATGGCGATCGTTGCGGATAAGCTGCAAAAGCCCATCAATGAGCTGCGGTTCCTCTCCATTAAGGAGGTGTCCGAATGAGTGTCGGTGAAATCTTACTGAAGCTGTGGAACACCAGCGGCTTTGCCGCTATCTTCGCAGGCTTCGGCGATATGGGCTGGCAAAACGTAGTGATGATCGTCATCGGCTGCGTGCTGCTGTACCTGGCAATTGTTAAGAAGTTCGAGCCCCTGCTGCTTTGCGGCATTGCATTCGGCTGTATCCTTTCCAACCTGCCCGGCGCAAACCTGTACAATCAGGAGCTGTGGACGAATTTTATGGATGCAGAACATATAGACTACCACTCCTATGGCACGATCCTCAGTAACGGCGGTCTGCTGGACTTCTTCTACATCGGTGTTAAGACAAGCATTTACCCCTGCCTGATCTTTATGGGCGTTGGCGCTATGACCGATTTCGGTCCTCTGCTTTCTAACCCCAAGAGCCTGCTGCTGGGCGCAGCTGCACAGATGGGCGTATTCGCCGCTTTCCTGGGCGCGGTCCTGCTGGGCTTTACCGGTCCCGAAGCTGCCTCCATCGGCATCATCGGTGTCGCAGACGGTCCTACTGCCATCTTCCTTACCTCTCAGCTTGCTCCCCATCTGCTGGGCGCGATCGCTGTGGCAGCCTACTCCTATATGGCGCTGATCCCTCTGATCCAGCCGCCCTTTATGAGACTGCTGACCACCAAGGAGATGCGCAAGGTCAAGATGGAGCAAAGCCGCTCCGTTTCCAAGGCAGAGAAGATCGTGTTCCCCATCTTAGTCACTATCTTTGTTGCACTGCTGCTGCCGGATACCGCTCCCCTGATCGGCTGCCTGATGTTAGGTAACCTCTTCAAGGAGACCGGCGTTACTGAGCGTCTTTCCGATACCGCACAGAATGCGCTGATGAACATCGTTACCATTCTGCTCAGCACCTCCGTCGGTGCAACCATGGTCGGCTCCAACTTCCTGACCCTGCAGACCCTCAGCATTGTTGTGCTGGGCGTATGCGCATTCATCCTGTCCACTGTCGGCGGTCTGCTGGCAGGCGTGCTGATGTACAAGCTGACCAAGGGCAAGGTGAATCCCCTCATCGGCTCCGCAGGCGTTTCCGCTGTGCCGATGGCTGCCCGTGTTGCCAACTTGGAAGGTCAGAAAGCAAATCCCGCAAACTTCCTGCTGTTGCACGCTATGGGTCCCAACGTGGCCGGTGTTATCGGCTCCGCCATCGCTGCAGGCTTCCTGCTTAGCGTGTTTGGCGGTTAATAAGCAAAATATTAGGGCGTGTTCCGTTTGCGAACACGCCCTAAAACTTTATGTAGGGGCGGGTCTTGACCCGCCTGTTCGGTATGTTTCCTATTAAGGGCGGGTCAAGACCCGCCCCTACGGAAAAATCAACAAGTACCTCTCTCTACATTACTTGCATTTTTCTTCAAACGCTTTCTTCATCACCGCGTAAGCGACGGCGGAGAAACCGTGGTCGTAGCTGCCCTTAAACTGCCGATACTCCCAAAGGGTGCCGGTGTAAGGCTCCATCTTGCCGAAGAAGTCCTCCACAGTACGCAGCGCCAGGTCGTACTCGCCGAGCATCAATAGTGTATCCATTCGCAAGAACAGACCCGGGAACACATTGATCTCAATGATCTCCGGCATCTTCCCCTCCCGATCCAGGGCAAACACATCTGTCACCAAGTGCCGTAGGAAGCCATACTCCTCCGCATTCGGGTCGATGCCGCCAAATAACAGCGCGTAGTACTGGCACACCTCGGAAGCGTGCTCCTGGAGCACCAGGCTGCCGTCCTCGGCGCGAACGCTATGGTCCAGGAAATACTTACCGTTAAAGGATTGGGCGATGGTGGCTTTCCGTACCACCTCTGCGTGGCGAAGGAGACCCTCATCGGCGTAGAGCTTACCTGCTGCCTCCAACGCGGCAGCATAGAGGAAATTGGTGGGATAGTTTACATCCTGACACCAATCGTTGGCACCGCTCCACTCAATAAAGTTCCAGGAGGGCAGTCCCTCTACCAAGCCGTCGCTGTTTTCGTGGGTACGGAAGAACGCCAGGATGCCGTAGACACTCTTGCGGAATTCTTCTTTCTTCTGCGCGTTGCCCCGGTGATGGATGTACTGCTCCACCTGCAGGATATACCACAGATTGAACTGGGGAATAAACGTGCCTCCGGGAGGAATATCGCTGGGATATGTCTCCGGCAGCGCGCCCTTGGGGATCTCTCCCTTACTGTTGGGGAACAACCGGTAGTTTTCCAGGAATACATCCTCGATCCGGGTCTTGCCGGTCATTGCGTATTCTGCCTGGGCAATAAAGTAGCCGTCTGCCAGCCAGCCTGCCCGCTCCCGGGAGGGGCAATCCATATAGATGTCCAGCGCGTTATGGGACAAGTTGCGGATCGCCGCTTTTCCGATGGCTGCCTGGGTCTCATTTTCATAGGGAAGCTCCGGAACATCCCGGAGGTCACTGACATAGGTCAGAGCGCCGAAGCCGCTCAGCTTGATCTCACCGCTTCTTACCATAACGATGGCGTAGCGGAAGGTGTAGGGTTCGAAGCACTGGGTCTCGAAAGTTCCCTGGGGCAGGAAATATTCCAGGGTGTTGTGGGCATTCATTTGGGTGAACTGGAACTGCTCGCCCAGGTAAAGCTCCGTAAAGCCGATGACCACATCGCTCTCACACAAGCTTTCCATATTGGCGGTCAAAAAGCCTGCCTCGATCCTGCCAAAGTCCAGGATTGCGTACTGCCCCTCCCGGAGCGTCAAGGGTAACTCCTTGTTCTCACCGGTAACGGTCTGCTTTTGGCGCTGCAGCCACTTTGTGGGGTGGCTTACCACCTCTTCATCATCAAAAACACCCCAGTGCTTGGGAATGGACCGCCAGGAGTACTTCTTCTCCTTATAAGGGAGGGTCTCGTCAAAGGCGAATGTACCCACCCGGTGGGCGGTAGGTACCCTCAGTTTTTCATAAAGGGGATAGGGCGCTTTTCGATCGATGATCTTATACGCGTCGGGGACGATCTCCAGCTGGGCAGGCACTTCCCGCACATTCCGGAAATCCCAAACCTCAGAAAAATGGCGCTGTACACTGTAGCGCTCCACCTTCTGCACCCGGGTGCCGGGCAGGCAGGCGTCCGTTTTTTCGCAGGTGTACCAAAGCACCTTGCCTTCCTGCCGCAATTCCGCCAGCAGGCAGGGTCTTTGCCACACGGTAGCCAGGCTGCCGCAGTTATATCCCATGGCTTCAATTTCGATGCAAAGCTCCTCACCGGGAGCATAGCCATTCAAAGGAAGAATATCCTCCCGCAGATAGCCCTCTGCCGCCCGGGCAGGACCGGCAGCTAAGAATTGGCCGTTTACAAAGACTCTGTAGAATACTGTGCCCGCAATATGAAGGCGCAAAGCATCACAGGCAGCCACCCGCGTACGGATGGCTGCCTGGATGTTCATTTCTTCTGCCTTCCCTGCGATCTACACAGGTTTTGCATTTAGAAACATAAGTTACCTCTTTTCGATCTGCTGCTTATTGTACTGCAGTGTGAAGAGCTGGAAGTATCTGCCCTTCTTATGCAGAAGCTCCTGATGGTTGCCCTGCTCCACGATCTCACCCTTGCTCAGCAGGATGATGTTATCGGAATGCTGGATGGTGCTGAGGCGGTGGGCAACGATGAGCATCGTGCCGATATTTTTCATCTTCTCCAGAGAGTCCTGGATCAGCACTTCCGTTTCCGTATCGATGTTGGCGGTGGCCTCATCCAGGATCATAACAGAAGGCTTATGGACGATGGTACGGGCAAAGCTGAGAAGCTGACGCTGACCGGCGGAGAAGTTGTTGCCACGCTCCCGGACAGGCTCGTCAAGACCGGTTTCCAGCTTATTGATGAAGGAATCCGCGTTGACATAGCGGCAAGCCTCCATTACTTCCTCGTCGGACACGCCCTCCTTACGCAGCAGGATATTGCTGCGGATAGTGCCAGAGAACAGGAACACATCCTGGAGCATCTGACCGAAGTGGCGGCGCAGGGATGAGATCTTGATCTTCTTGATGTCAATGCCGTCAATAAGGATCTGACCCTTTTGGATATCGTAGTTGCGGCAGATCAGGGAGAGGATCGTGGTCTTACCGCTGCCGGTGGAGCCAACGAATGCCACGGTCTGCCTGGGCTCTACATGGAAAGAAACGCCCTTTAAGACCCACTCGTCTTCCTTGTAGGCAAACCAGACATCCTTAAACTCGATCTCACCGCGGATGGTCTCCAGCTCGATGGCATCGGGTTCATCCACCACCTCGGGGACCATATCCATCACCGTAAAGATCTTCTCCGCGGACGCAAAGGCGGACTGGAGAACATCAAAGTGCTCGGAAAGGGTCTGGATGGG
>JAZSAB010000106.1:0-4138 GCA_045601675.1 Faecousia sp. | reverse complement strand
AGAGGAATTTTCCGTGCCTCTGTTTGCAAAGGTCTATGACCAGATGCAGCGGCGGCACAGCCAGGGCCTTGGGGTCAGCGTGGCCTCCCTGGAGGAGCTGACCGGCGACGAGGCTTCCCACATCGCCATGATCGCCCAGGGCCAGTCCGGCCCCATCAACGAGCAGGCGTTCCGGGACTACATCGACATCATCCACACCCGGCACCGCAAGCGCAGCATCTCCTCGGACGAGGATCTGCTGGCCCTGCGCAGCCGCAAGAAAGAAAGCGGGGGATACCACGGATGACTTTGGACCTTCTGGAGACAGAAGCTTTGAGCACCGGCGACGAGGATGTGCGCCAGTACATGACGGAGATCCGGCGCTTCCCCCTGCTCACCGCCGGGGAGGAGCGGGCCCTGGCCCAACGCTGTGCCGCCGGTGACGCCGACGCCATCAGGCAAATGGTCAGCGCGAATCTGCGTCTGGTGGTATCCGTGGCGAGAGAATACGCGGGCCGGGGCGTGCCGCTGCTGGACCTGATCCAGGAGGGCTCCATCGGCCTGATCACCGCGGCAAAGAAATTTGACTATACCCTGGATTTTCGCTTTTCCACCTACGCCACCAAGTGGATCCGCAGGTACATTACCCGCTATCTTGCCGACCACGGAGCACTGATCCGGATCCCGGAGCATACCGCCCAGCAGGTGCGGCAGCTGATGGAGCTGCAGGAACAGCTGAAAAAAGGGACCGGTAGCGCGCCCTCTTTGGAAGAGTTGGCGCAAAAGGCAGGTCTTACTGAGAAAAAGGCGCGGCAGCTTCTAAGCTATGTGCCGGAGGTCTGCTCCCTGGATCTGCTGACGGGAAAGGAAGAGGATGTCCCCCTTTCCGCCATTTTGGAGGATAAGACCGCCTCTGCCCCGGAACGGGCGCTTCTGCGCCGGGAACTGGAAGGGCTGATGGAATACTTAATGGAAAAGCTCCCTGAGCGTCAGCGCAGGGTTTTGCGGCTGCACTTCGGTATGGAAGACGGCGTCTGCCACAGTCTGGAGGATATCAGCAAGACCCTTGGCATTTCCAAGGAACGCACCCGGCAGGTGGAAAAGCAGGCAATGGCGGCCCTGCAGACACTGGGTGCGGATTTCGGACTGGAGGAATTTTTAAATGATGTGGATTGACGCGCTGAGGGCACTTTGTGCCGGTGGAACTTGCTCCGCCGCCGCGTTTCTGACCCTGATGGAGCCGGAAAGCGACGATACTTTGGACAGCGCATTTGAATACTTAGTGGAAAACAGGATCGAGATCGACCTTTCCGATCTTCCCAAAACGGGCAATCTCGGTCAGGCAGCTGCCCGGCTGAGCCGGGAGGAAAAGTTAGCTGCCGGCGGTGACCTTTTGGGCGCGTTGGAGGAGACCGATCCTCTGCGGCTCTACTTAGAGGAGATCGCCGCTACCCCCGCGCAGGGCGATCCGGAGGTTCTTGCTATGCAATGCGCCCAGGGAGATGCCGCTGCGCCGGAAAAACTGGCAAATGCCATGCTCTCCCAGGTGGTGGAGATCGCAAGAGAATTTACCGGACGGGGCGTTCTGCTGCTGGATCTGTGCCAGGAGGGCGGACTTGCCCTTTGGCAGGCGATCCTCAATTACCGGGGCGGCAGCTTCCGGGAGTTGTTTGAAAAGCAGGTGCGCCAGGCAATGTCCATTGAAGTCATCGCCCAGGCAAGGTCAAGCGGCATCGGTCAGAAGCTGCGCCAGGGCTTGGAAGACTACCGGGATATGGACCAGCAGCTCCTTAGCGAGCTGGGTCGAAATCCCACAACGGAAGAAATCGCAGAGCGTCTGCACATTACGGAAGAAGAGGCGCTGACCCTAAAAAGCGCTTTGGACGCCGCCCAGCTGCGCCGCCGGGTAGACGATGCCCGCGCGCCTAAGGAAGTGACGGCGGACGACCAGCAGGCGGTGGAAAACACCGCGTATTTCCAGAGCCGCCAGCGGATCTTGGAGCTGCTTTCCTCCCTTACGGAAGAGGATACAAAGCTCATTTCCCTGCGCTTCGGTCTGGACGGCAAGCCGCCCCTTTCCCCGGAACAGACTGCCGACCGCTTGGGGATCACCCCAGAGCAGGTCATCGAAAGAGAAACCGCGGCTCTTGCCGCTTTGAGAGGAGAACACACAAATGCCTAAGACTGTGAACATTGCCATCGATGGTCCTGCCGGTGCAGGCAAATCCACCATCGCCCGTGCCCTTGCCAAGGAGCTTGGCTACTACTATGTGGATACCGGCGCGATCTACCGCACCGTCGCGTATTTCCTGGATCTTCTGGGCGTCAGCCCCAAGGATGCCGACGGCGTGGAGCGTTACATCGATGAGCTTACCATTAAGATCGAATACGACGAAGAGGGCAAGCAGCACATGCTGATGAACGGCATGGATGTTTCCGGCGAGATCCGCACCCAGGATATCTCCCAGAAGGCAAGCCTGGTCTCCGCCCACAAGGTGGTCCGGGATGTGCTCCTCGATATGCAGCGCCAGGTGGCCAAGGAGCATAACTGCATCATGGACGGCCGCGACATCGGTACTGTGGTGCTTCCCAAGGCACAGGTGAAGATCTTCCTCACCGCCTCCCCCGAGGTCCGGGCAAAGCGCCGCTACGATGAGCTGATCGCCAAGGGTCAGAAGGCTGAGCTGGAGACCATCCTCAAGGAGATCATCCAGCGGGATCACCAGGATATGACCCGTCCCATCGCCCCCCTGAAGCAGGCAAAGGACGCGGTCCTGCTGGACACCTCCGACCTTTCTATCCCTGAGGTTATCGACGCAATGCGGAGAATCGTTGAGGAGAAGACCGCAAAATGAGCATCCGTATCGCAAAAAGCGCCGGTTTCTGCTTTGGCGTGAACCGGGCGGTGGAGCTGGTGGAGCAGGCGGCGAGGGAATCCTCCTCGGTCTGCACATTGGGTCCCATCATTCATAACCCCCACGCCGTTGCCCATTTCGAGAATATGGGCGTCCGGGTCATTGAAGATCCTTCCCAGGCGAAGGCGGAGGACACCGTGGTGATCCGCTCCCACGGCGTCACAAAAGCGGTTTATACTGCGCTGGAAGAGCGGGGCGTTACCATCGTGGACGCCACCTGTCCTTTCGTAAAGCGGATCCACGGCATCGTGGAAAAGGCGGAGGAAGAGGGAAGACTTCCCATCATCATCGGCACCCGCAGCCACCCCGAGGTGGAGGGAATTGCCGGTTGGTGCGGCGCTTGCCGGATCTTTGAGACCCCGGAAGAGCTGGAAGATTTCGCTAAATCCGGCGAAATTGCCCCGGATTTCCCCCTTTGCATGGTCTGCCAGACCACTTCCACCGAGGCTTTATGGAAAAAATGCGTGGAAATCGGAAAAAAACAGTTTACTAACTTGAAAATCTTTGATACAATATGTAAAGCTACCGAATCTCGGCAAAGCGAAGCGGCACAGCTTAGTTCTGTTTGTGAAGCCATGGTCATTGTAGGAGATACCCACAGTTCCAACACAGGCCGCCTTGCGATGATTTGCCGGAAACACTGCGATCGGGTGGTGCTGGTGGACAATGCCACCGAGCTGGATCCCGATTTCTTCCGCGGTGTGGCTGATGTTGGAATCACTGCAGGAGCATCGACTCCCGCGTGGATTATAAAGGAGGTCAATAAGACTATGAGCGAAATTACAAATGTTGAGGCTGTACAGGAGGAAAACTTTGCAGAACTTCTGGAACAGTCCATCAAAACTTTAAATACAGGAGATAAGGTTCTTGGCATCGTTACCGGTATCGGCACCACGGAAGTCCAGATCGATCTGGGCACCAAGCACGCTGGCTACATTCCTTACGACGAAGTCAGTGCCGATCCTTCTGTAAAGCCCGAAGACATCCTGAAGGTTGGCGACGAGATCGAAGTCTTCGTCGTTCGCGTCAACGATCAGGAAGGCACCTGCCAGCTCTCCAAGAAGAAGCTGGACAGCATGAAGATTTGGGACGACATGGCTACCTTCGTTGAGGAGAAGACCACTGTCGAAGGCGTGATCACCGGGGAGGACAAGGGCGCCCTGGTTTCAAATGTTAAGGGCGTACGCGTGTTCATCCCTGCTCCCCATCCCGGCATCGCCATTTGCGCATACATGACCGGTATG
>JAZSAB010000105.1:0-4815 GCA_045601675.1 Faecousia sp. | reverse complement strand
CCCAGGGTCACGTCGTTGAGGCTGGCGAGGATCACATCGTTGTTGACGGCAAGAAGATCACCATCTACGCTAAGGCTAACGCTGCTGAGCTGCCCTGGGGCGAGATCGGTGTTGACGTCGTGCTGGAGTGCACCGGCTTCTACACCTCTAAGGCTAAGGCACAGGCTCACATCGCCGCCGGCGCTAAGAAGGTCGTTATCTCTGCTCCCGCAGGCAACGATCTGCCCACCATCGTTTACAACGTCAACCACGACGTTCTGACCAAGGAAGACAACATCATCTCCGCTGCTTCCTGCACCACCAACTGCCTGGCTCCCATGGCAAAGGCTCTGCACGAGCTGGCTGACATCGAGAGCGGCATTATGTGCACCATCCACGCTTACACAGGCGACCAGATGATCCTGGACGGTCCCCAGAGAAAGGGCGACAAGCGCCGCTCCCGCGCTGGCGCTGTGAACATCGTTCCCAACTCCACCGGTGCTGCTAAGGCTATCGGCCTGGTTATCCCCGAGCTGAACGGCAAGCTGATCGGCGCTGCACAGCGTATCCCCACTCCCACCGGCTCCACCACCATCCTGAACGCTGTTTGCTCCAAGAGCGTTTCCGTTGCTGATATCAACGCTGCAATGAAGGCTGCTGCTACCGAGACCTACGGCTACAACGAGGACGAGATCGTTTCTTCCGATATCATCGGCATGCGTTTCGGTTCTCTGTTCGATGCTACCCAGACCATGGTCTGCAACCTTCCCGACGGCAAGACCCAGGTTCAGGTCGTTTCCTGGTACGACAACGAGAACTCCTACGTTTCTCAGATGGTCCGCACCATCAAGCACTTCTCCACTCTGCTGTAATTAAGCACCTGTTTAGGGGCTGCCCTTCCCGGCAGCCCCTTTTTACTGCCAATCTAAAACGAGGAATCCAATATGGCAAACGAGAAAAACCCTACTTTAAAAGAAAACAAAATGCGCACCATGCCCATAGGTCGGCTGCTGTTTACCATGGCGCTGCCTTTGGCCCTATCCATGCTGGTGCAGGCATTTTATAATATTGTGGATACCTACTTCGTGTCCCTGGTGTCCACCGACGCCACCGGCGCTCTTTCCTTTGCGTTCCCCATTCAAAATCTGCAGATCGGCTGCGCCACCGGCGTTGCGGTGGGTATGAACAGCCTCTTAAGCAGATCCCTGGGTCAGGGAAACCGTGACCGGGCAAACCGCGCCGCAGGCAACGGTATCCTGCTGATGCTTATTGCGGTGGTTTTGTTTATGGCTTTTGGCGCTTTTGGCACAAAGGCGTATTACAGCCTGTTCCCCGAAGCCAACGCCGTCACCCGGGAGTACGGCATTAGCTACACCTCCATCTGCAGCATCTTCACTCTGGGCATTTTTGTGGAGATCATGGGCGAGCGCCTTTTGCAGGCCTCCGGCCGCACCATCTACACCCTCTTTACCCAGGGTACCGGCGCGGTTTTGAACATCATTTTGGATCCGCTGTTTATTTTGGGCAGCGAGGGACTGCGGCAGCGTTTCGGAATCAGCCTGCCCTTCGAGCTTCCCGGCTACGGCGTTGCCGGCGCTGCTATCGCAACGGTGATCGGTCAGTGGGTAGCAGCCATTATGGCGGTGATCTTCAATCTGACCCGGAATCCCGATGTGCAGCTTGGCTTTAAGTATCTGCGCCCCGACGGAAAAGTGATGAAGAAGATCCTCTCCGTAGGCGTGCCCTCCATCATTATGATGGCCATCGGTTCTGTTATGAATTTCTGCATGAACCAGATTTTCCTGGGCTTCAGCGCCCAGCACGGACAGACCCCCGCAAATGTTTTCGGCATCTACTTTAAGATCCAGAGCGTTTTCCTGATGCCCCTTTTCGGTATCAACAACGCATCCATTTCCATTCTTGCGTATAACTACGGCGCCCGGCTGCCTCACCGCATTACAAAGACCTTGAAGTGCGCCTTTTCCAGCGCTATTGTTATTATGCTTGTGGGACTTACCATTTTCCAGGTGATCCCGGACAAGCTGATGGGTCTTTTTGGCTCTGCCGGCGGTGAAGAGGCGAAGGATATGATCGAGATGGGCGTTACCGCCATGCGTATCGTCAGTATCCATTTCCCCATTGCGGCAGTTGGCATCTCTCTGGGCGCCAGCTTCCAGGCGCTGGGTGTGGGCATCTATTCTACCATCACCTCTCTTTGCCGTCAGCTCATTGCCCTGGTGCCTGCCGCCTGGCTTTTGAGTCTGACCGGAAATGTCCACATGGTTTGGTGGTCCTTCCCCATTGCCGAGGTGGTCAGCATGACAGTGACCCTGATCCTCTATGCCCGGATCTACAACCGGAAAGTCAAACCCCTTTTTCTTGAAAAACAGTGAGGAATCTTTATGAATCTTAAGAAGACTCGCGGCGTTGGCAGCGCCGTGGTCCGCACCATCGCTATGATCTGTCTGATCTTGGGTCTCGGTGGTGTCTGCCTGGTCCAAAACGGAAAGCTGAATATGGGCACAAACTCCGGCGCAAAGCTTTTGGAGCTGCTGGAAAAGTCCTCCGGCGATATGGGTTCGATCACTTTGGCGCTGATGTGCCAGGTGATCTACGCCTGCGCCGCGCCTCTGTTTGCGTTTTTGCTGGTGGAGGGAGAGCGACACACCGGGGATATCAAAAATTATCTGGTCCGGGTGCTGGGGGTTGCGGCGGTCAGCGAGTTGCCCTTTAACTTGGCGACCTCCGGAAAAATCCTGGATACCGGCTCTTTGAATCCCGGTTTCGGTCTTGCCATGGCGCTGATCGCGCTTTGGTTCTTCCGCCGTTACGGGGAGAAAAATGCCCGGGATACGGTGCTTCGCATCGTTATCACCGTGGCGGCAATGCTTTGGACCATGATGCTGAGCATCCAGGAAGGTCCTTGCCTGGTGCTTATGACGGCAGTGCTTTGGGCGACCTACGAAAACCCCCTGTGGCGCAGCATTTTCGGATGCATCGCGGCGTTGGGATGCTGCATTTTCTCTCCGTTTTATGTCCTTTCCTTTGTTTCTGTGCTGGTGCTGCACCTGTATAACGGGGAAAAGAGCCCGGAGAACAAGTATGTCAAGCTTGCGATCTATCCCGTAGCTATGCTTGCAATCGGTCTTGTGCTAAAGTATATGTTCTGAAAAAACGCCCACCTGCCAAGCACGGCAGGTGGGTCTTGTTTACAAATGCTTTATTGACTTGCCCGTAAGAATATGGTAAAATAGTTGTCGCAACCAAAGAAAAAGGAGCGTTTCCTATGAATAATTTTAAGAGAATTATGGCGCTGATCCTGGTGATCGTGCTTGTGCTGGGCATCATTTTTATGGCTGCCGGCTGCAGCAAGGCAGGACAGAAGCTTGTCACTGTTAAGGTAACCGACTCGGTTTTGCATACCGTGCCTGAGGGCTATACCGAGAAGGACTATGTTCTGCTCACCGGCGGCGAGGGCTTTGATAAGACCATGGAAAGCGCCGTTGGCTTTGAAGACGGCTTCGCACCCCAGGAATACTACGACGACAAGGGTCAGTGCGCCGGCTACTATGTGATCGATGAGAGCGGCTGGGTGGAGGCCTGGGAAGACTTCGAGGGAAAGACCCACGAGCTGGCGGACGAAGATCAGTTTGAGGCAAATATCGCGACCCTGGAGCCCGTGCCCTTTGACCTGGCAGGCACGGTGGAAATGAAGTTCTTTATGTATGTGAAGGACGGCGTGGCAACCTCCTGCTATCAGTATTTCATCCTCAGCGATGCAGCGGATGCCGAAAAGGCCACCAAGGCGCTGCAGGTGATGGATGTGGTGAATGTGGAGAAGGTGGCAGACAATGTGCTGCTGCAGGTGATGGACAGCGCCGCGATCCAAGATGTCTTCGCCCTTTCCGGCGAGGAGGGCACTGCAGAAGACTTCCTGGAAAACCAGAAGAAGACCTTCGGCGTTACCGGCGAAATTCCTGAGGAGATGAAGCCTGTGGAGACCAAGGCGACGATCCCTGCTACCGAGTCTCCTTTCGACGCTGCCGGCGAAGAGCCTGATACAACCGATGAAGCCCCCGAGGCTACCGGCGAAGAATCCGCCGTAAGCGAAGCAACCGAAAACCTGGGCGAGGCTACAGAAGAGTAAAATAAAACCCCCGATCCAAAGGAATCGGGGGTTCTTTTTTCTTACTTGCCCTGCTCGAGAGCCAGGGTTGCGGTGGTGGTGTCGCAGACTTCGGAAGGTCCAAAGTACTGGATCGCGCCGGGGTAGACGTAGCAAGTGTCCTTTGCCCAGGTTTCGCGGACACCCTCAAAGAACTTGAAGGGCTTGCCGTCCAGCTCAACGAGAGCCTTGCGGATGACAGGCTTATCCGCGCCATGGCGGCGCTCGATGTTCATCATCTTGGTGATGGGCATACCGCCTGCCACCCACTCTTCAGCGGGCTGGGACAGATTGGAAACCTTGGAAAGATAACCGGTGTAGCCGTACTGAATCAGCATGAAAGCGTTGTAGCCCAGGCTGTAGCAGTAGTCAGCATCGAAGTTGGAGGGGAATGCGCAGCGGCCTTCGTAGCCCAGGAAGTGATGGTGGGTGCCGAACTTGCCCTTGTAGGTGCCGGCAGCCTTACGGGCCTTCAGGTTCTCAGCAACCAGAGCGGAGAACAGCTTCTCGGACTCGATCAGGGAAACCTGCACGTTGCCGTGGGGGTCGCGCTCCAGGAACAGCTGCTGCTGAATGGACTGGGGCAGAATTGCAAACACCGCCATGGACTCCTTGGTCAGTCCGTTCTCAATAAATGCGTACTTCTCTTCCCAAGTGGGCAATGCGTTGAA
>JAZSAB010000104.1:0-15299 GCA_045601675.1 Faecousia sp. | reverse complement strand
AGGTCGATACCTACAAGTACTTCAAGGAAGTTTACAAGAACGAGAAATAATTTTTCCCATATTCGGCGCACCGCACTTCTGGGGTGCGCCTCTTTTTTTGGAAATACGACGCCCCTACATAGAAAATCGTAAAAATTCTATTGTCCGTTGCCATTTTCCCATTGTCTGCAGATAGTGGCATATGGTACAATATAGAAAACCGATGGGAGGAACTCATATGCAGCTTTATATGCCCACGAAAATTTACAGCGAGCCCGGGTGCGTTGTCGCCCACGGTCCGGAGCTTCGCGCCCTGGGAAGCAAGGCCATGATCGTCACCGGCAAGACCTCTGCCGTAAAGACCGGCGCCCTTGCGGATGTTCTGCAGGCTTTGGCGGGCACCCCCTATGTGATCTTCGACAGAATCGAGGAAAACCCCTCTGTGGAGACAGTTTTGGAGGCCCAGAAAATCGCCGTCAACGAAAAAGTGGATTTCTTTATCGGCATCGGCGGCGGCTCTGCCATGGACGCGGCAAAGGCAATCTCCCTGCTTGCCAAGAATTTCCCCAAGGGCGAGCAGATCCTTTACGACCCCACCGTCCTTCCCTATTTCCCCGTCGCCTGCATCCCCACCACCTGCGGCACCGGCTCCGAGGCGACCCCTTACGCGATCCTCACCCTCCACGAAAAAAAGACGAAAAAGAGCATCTCCCACCGGATCTTCCCGGCGCTTTCCTTGATGGACGACAAGTACCTGAAAACCCTGCCCCGGAGCATCCTGGTAAACACCTGCGTGGACGCCCTTGCCCACCTGCTGGAAAGCTACTTAAACGCTAACACCAACGCTCTTAACCGGGTCTACAGCCGGGAGGGTCTTATGATGTGGCGCTCTTTCCGGGACCGGCTGCTGGAAGACAAGGTAGAAGATACCGACTACGCGAATATGCTCCACGCATCCATGCTTGCGGGCATGGCCATCACCCACACCGGCACCAGCCTTCCCCACGGCTTAAGCTACGCCGTGACCTATTCCCTGGGCATCCCCCACGGCAGAGCCGTTGGCATTTTCCTGGGCGGCTATGTAGACAGCTACGGCGACCGGGATGAGGCCAACCAGGCGGTTCGTCTGCTGGGCTTTGAAAGCACCGCGGATTTCCGCCGCTATATGAACGATCTTTTGGGCATTGCGGAAATCCCCGCAGACCTGCTGAGCAATTCTGCAAAGATGCTGCTGAGTGACCCGGCAAAGGTCAAAAACTGCCCCTTCCCCATGACGGAGGAAAAGCTGACGGGAATGCTCAATTAATGTTGAAATTCCTTGACTTTTTGACATTTACCATCATATAATGAAAGCAATAAACTTAGGAGGTTTTTTCTATGCTTTACAAGAAAAACAGCACTCCCTCTCTATCCCGGGATCTGTTCCAAAATCCCACTTCCGAGTACCGCGGCACGCCGTTCTGGTCCTGGAACGGCAAACTGGAAAAGGAAGAACTGCGGGAGCAGATCGCCCAGCTTAAGAAAATGGGCTTCGGCGGCTTCCATATGCACGCCCGCACCGGTCTTGCCACCGAGTACTTAAGCGACGAATTTATGGATATGGTCAAAACCTGCTGCGACAAGGCGGAGCAGGAAGAAATGCTCGCCTGGCTCTACGACGAAGACCGCTGGTCCTCTGGTCCTGCCGGCGGCATCGTCACCAAACATAAGCCTTACCGCAGAAAGAGATTGAAGCTCTTCACCGAAGACCAGGGCTGGAACACTCCCAAGGCAACTGCTTTGGAAGAGGGCGTGCCCTATCTGCTGGCAGTATACGATGTGGTGCTGGACGGCGAAGGCTACTTAGAGAGCTTTAAGCGCATCGATAAGGACGCGGCCGCAAAGGGCACCAAGTGGTACGCCTACTGCACCAACGAAAAGGAAGACGCCTGGTTTAACTACCAGACCTATTTCGACGCCATGGACAAGGACGCCGTTGGCGAATTCATCCGCGTCACCCACGAGCGTTACAACGAGGTCATCGGTGACCGTTTCGGCGAAACTGTCCCCGCCATCTTCACCGACGAGCCCAACGCAAACCACGAAAAGCGTATGCATCCCGCCACCCCGGAGTACACCGGCGTACAGACCTACACCTGGAGCCGCTTCTTTGAAGAGGAGTATCAGAAGGTCTACGGTGAGGACATCTTAGACAAGCTCCCCGAGATCGTTTGGATCAAGCGGGACAACAGCGACAGTCTTACCAAGTACCGCTATTTCGACTTCATCGGCGAGCAGTTCTCCGTGAATTTCTCCAAGCAGATCGGCGACTGGTGCGAAGCGCACAACATCGCGTTTACCGGTCACTATCTCCGGGAGCCGGAGCTGGTCACCCAGGCCGTCACCGCCGGCGACATTATGCGCCAGTACGGCTACCAGGGCATCCCCGGTATCGATATGCTCTGCGGTCACCGTGAGCTGACCACCGCAAAGCAGACCCAGTCCGCCGTGCACCAGTACGGCAAGGAGGGCATGGTCTCCGAGCTTTACGGCGTTACCAACTGGGACTTCGACTTCCGCAGCCACAAGATGGAGGGCGACTGGCAGGCAGCCGTGGGCGTTACGGTCCGCGTGCCCCACCTGGCATGGTACACCATGAAGGGCGAGGCAAAGCGTGACTACCCCGCAGCCATTGGCTATCAGTCCCCCTGGTACAAGGAATACGGCTACATGGAAGACCACTTCTCCCGTGTGAACACCGCTCTGACCCGCGGCAAGCCCATCATTAAGATCGGTATGATCCACCCCATCGAGAGCTACTGGGTCTCCTGCGGTCCTATGTCCCAGACCACCGAGCAGGTAAACGCTCTGGAGCAGAATTTCGCAAATGTCACCTCCTGGCTGGTAAGCAACCACCTGGACTTTGACTACATCTGCGAGTCCACCCTGCCGAAGCTTTCCCGTGAGGACGCGCCCCGCAGCGTTGGTCAGATGACTTATGACGCCATCGTGGTGCCCGGCTGTGTCAGCCTCCGCGCCTCCACCATCCGCTACCTGGAGAACTTCCGCAAAAGCGGCGGCAAGGTGCTCTTTATGGGCGGCTGCCCCACTTATGTGGACGGCGTGAAGAACGACGGCTGCAAGGATCTCTTCGATGCCTGCGAACATGTGCGTTTTGACAGCGCTGCCCTTTGCTCCGCCCTGGAAGAAGAGCGCAATGTGCGTATTCTCAACTCTCTGGGCAATGTTGAGGACAGAGTGATCTATACATACCGCCAGGACAACGACTGCAACTGGCTCTTCATCGCCTGCATCAGCGAGTTCTGCGGCGGCGGCAGCACCTCTACCCACAATGTGCCCCAGCGTGATGAGACCGTTTTCGATAACTTCACCATCACAGTTGCCGGCGAATTCGTTCCCACCCTCTACGACACCCTCACCGGTGAGATCCGCTCTATGAACTATGTCCATAAGAACGGCAACACCGTGATCTCCTACCCCTTCATCGTCTGCGACAGCCTGCTGATCCGCCTGGCTAAGGACAGCACTGCCGAAGAGCGTGAGGAAAAGAAGCTGACCACCGTTAAGGAATTTGACATCAAGGGTCTTGTAAATTACTCCCTCAGCGAGCCCAATGTGCTGATGCTGGACCGGGCGGAATACCGCTACGACGACGGCGATTGGCAGGAGGAAGAGGAAGTTCTGCGGATCTCCAAGAATTTCCGGGAGAGCTTGGGCTACAAGTCCGACCAGACCCAGCCCTACGCCATTGAGATCGCCCCCGCGGAGCACACCGTGGATCTGCGCTACGCCATCCACAGCGACCGGGAACTGACCGGCGTTTCCCTGGCTGTTGAAGACGCAGATGTTGTGACCATCGTGCTCAACGGCAAGACCATTCCAAATAACATCACCGGCTACTTTACCGATAAATCCATCGGCACCATCCCCCTGCCCACCATTCCCGCAGGTGACAGCGTCTTAGAGCTTCGCTTCCCCTACGGCGAGCGCACCAACTTAGAGTGGTGCTACCTGCTGGGCGACTTCGGCGTCCGGGTCATGGGCACTTACTGTCTGCTCACCGCACGCCAGGAAAAGCTGGGCTTCGGCGACATTACCGCCCAGACCCTGCCCTTCTACGGCGCAAATGTGGACTACCATATGGATGTAGAGCTCCAGGAGGACGGCGCGATCGAGATCGAGGCATCCTTCTACCGGGGCGCGCTGATCGCCGTTTCCCTGGACGGTGAGCGGAAGGGCCGCATCGTGCTGCCTCCCTACCGCCTGCGCATCGACGATGTAAAGGCCGGCAAGCACACCGTAACGCTGACTCTCTTCGGTAACCGCCACAACTCCTTCGGCGCACTCCACAAGGTCAACGACGGTGACCTGTGGTACGGTCCTCCCGCCTGGAGAAGCGAGGGCGCTGGCTGGTGCTATGAGTACAAGACCAGACCTCTTGGTATCATGAAGAGCCCCATCATCCGTATCTGCAAATAAGGAGTCCTCTATGAAATATGTCATCGGCGTGGACTTCGGCTCTCTTTCCGCCCGGGCGCTGCTGGTTTCCCTAAAAGACGGTGCCCAGGTGGCAGAAGCGGAATTTGCCTACCCCCATGCCGTTATGCAGGCGTCGGACTTTCCCGGCGCGCATCTTAAAAAATCCGACGCCTACCAGCATCCCCAGGATTACTTAGATGCCCTTTCCTTTGTGGTAAATAAGGTTTCCGCCGGCATCGACCCCAGCGAAATCGCAGGCTTGGGTTTTGACTTTACTGCCTGCACCGTCCTTCCCGTCACGGAAGACGGCACACCCCTGTGCTTCCTGCCAGAATTTCGGAACGAGCCTCAGGCCTATGTCAAGCTTTGGAAACACCAAAGCGCCCAAAACGAGGCGGACGACATCAACGCCCTGATGGACAAGGAGGATGCCGACTGGCGGGAGTCCAGCGGCGGAAAAGTTTCCCCGGAGTGGTACTTTCCCAAGCTTTTGGAGGTTTTCCGCAGAGCGCCCCGGGTATTTTCCGCCTGCCACCGGTATCTGGAAGCCGGCGACTGGCTTACCTGGCTCTTGACGGGAAACGAGATAAGAAGCAGCTCCATGGCATTGTATACCTCCACCTGGAATCCGAAGACCGGCTACCCCGGAAACGATTTTTGGGAAAAGGTAGAGCCGGGATTTGGCGGCATTATCGGCACAAAAGTTTTAGATTGCATCGGCGTCGCCGGCACGAAAGCCGGCTGCATCAACGCATCCGGTCGGCAGCTTACCGGTCTTAAGGAAGGCACGGTAGTCACCCTCCCCTTCGTGGACGCCCACGCGGGACTTCCCGGAATGGGCATTGTGGAATGCGGAACGCTGGCGCTGATCGCAGGTACTTCCGCCTGCCACCTGGTTTTGAGCGACAAAAACCCGGACATCCCCACAATCAGCGGTGTCTACAACGGCATTATCCCTGGTTACTATGCCTACACGGGAAGTCAGGCTGCCGCAGGCGACAGCTTTGACTGGTTCGTAAAAAACTGCGTCCCCGCCGCCTACCACGAAAAAGCAAAAGAAGAGGACAACTCCCTCTTTGCATATCTTACCGAGAAGGCAGCAACCTTAAAAGTCGGCGAAAGCGGACTTTTGGCCCTGGACTG
The DNA here is from genome assembly GCA_045601675.1 of Faecousia sp. Lineage (GTDB taxonomy): Bacteria > Bacillota > Clostridia > Oscillospirales > Oscillospiraceae > Faecousia. The sequence continues at coordinate 9,698 of JAZSAB010000104.1, read as the reverse complement.
GTGGAATGGAAACCGCTGTCCCTACTCCGACGGAGATCTTTCCGGTGTGATCTTGGGACTGAACCTGCGAACCCGTCCGGAAGAGATCTTCCGCGCCATTTTGGAATCCGTTGCCTACGGCACAAGGTCCATCGTAGACAGCCTGGAAAATGGCGGTATCGAGATAAACGAGGTGTACGCCGGCGGCGGTATTGCCCGGAAGAACCCCTTCCTGATGCAGATGCTTGCAGATGTTATGGGCAAGACCGTTCGCATATCCCCCTGCGCCCAGGCGGGCGCTTTGGGCAGCGCTATCTTCGCCGCCGCTGCCTGCGGCGCGTATCCGGACATCCGGACAGCTACAAAGGCCCTGGCAGAACCCTGCCTGGCAAGCTTTTCCCCTAACCCGAGCCGTACTGCCCAGTACGAAAAATTATATAGGGCATATTTAGAAGTTTCTGACTTCTTTGCCCACAGCCCTGTTATGAAAGACCTGCGCAAGTGATTTTCCACCCAAAAAAGGAGTTTTTCTATGAAATACGCCATTGGAGTTGATTTCGGCACACTTTCCGCCCGGGCGCTGCTGGTTTCCCTAAAAGACGGTGCGCAACTCGCGGAAGCAGAGTTCATTTACCCCCACGCGGTGATGCAGGACAAGGACTTTTCCGGTATTACCCTTAAAAAGTCCGACGCGTTCCAGCATCCACAGGACTATTTGGACGCCCTTTCCTTTGTGGTAAACAAGGTTTTGGAGGGCGTTGATCCCGGTGAGGTTGCCGGTATAGGCATCGATTTTACCGCCTGCACCGCCCTGCCCGTTACGGAGGACGGCACACCTCTTTGCTTCCTGCCGGAATTTCAGAACGAGCCCCAGGCCTACGCCAAGCTTTGGAAGCACCAAAGCGCCCAAAAGGAGGCGGACGACATCACCGCCCTGGCAGCTAAGGAGCAAAAAGCCTGGCTGGGTGTCTACGGCGGCAAGATCTCTCCCGAGTGGTACTTCCCCAAGCTTTTGGAGGTCTACCGCAAAGCGCCCGCCGTCTTCTCTGCCTGCCACCGCTATATGGAGGCCGGCGACTGGCTCACCTGGCTCTTAACCGGAAACGAAGTTAAGAGCAGCTGTATGGCAGGCTACAAGGCGATCTGGAATCACAAGGACGGCTTCCCGGAAAATGCTTTCTGGGAGAAATTAGAGCCGGGCTTTGGTGGCATTATCGGCACAAAAACTTCCGAGAATGTAGGCGCCACCGGTACAAATGCCGGCGGGATCACCGCCTTTGGCAGCAAGCTCACCGGTCTTAAGGAGGGCACAGCCGTTGCCATTCCCATCATCGACGCCCACGCGGCGCTCCCCGCCGCGGGCATTGCGGAACCCGGAAAGCTGATGCTCATTGTGGGAACCTCCGCCTGCCATATCGTTATGAGTGAAGAGGACCGGGATGTTTCCGGTATCAGCGGTCGCGTTTTCGACGGCATTATCCCCGGTCTTGTGGCATATGAGTCCGGTCAGGCCGCCACCGGCGACAGCTTCGACTGGTTCGTGAAGAACTGCGTCCCCGCCGCCTACCACGAAAAGGCAAAAGAGGAGGGCAAAAACCTCTTCGCATATCTGACCGAAAAGGCAGAAGCCCTGCAGGTAGGCGAAAGCGGACTTCTGGCCCTGGATTGGTGGAACGGAAACCGCTGCCCCTACTCCGACGGAGAGCTTTCCGGTGTGATCTTGGGTCTGAACCTGCACACAAAGCCGGAGGAGATCTTCCGGGCGATCCTGGAATCCACCGCTTACGGCACGAAAGCCATCGCGGATATCTATGAAAAGAACGGCATCCGGATCCACGAGGTCTACGCTGCCGGCGGCATTGCCCAGAAGAACGCTTTTCTCATGCAGATGTACGCCGATGTTTTGGGCAAACCCATCCACATCTCCCCCTGCGCCCAGGCCGGCGCCATGGGCAGCGCCATCTTCGCCGCGGCGGCAGGCGGCGCCTACCCGGACACCAAGGCAGCCGCCAAAGCCATGGCAGAGCCCTACCGGGTGACCTACACCCCCGATCCCCAGCGTACCTCACAGTACGAAAAGCTGTTCCGGGCATATTTGGAGGTTTCCGAATTCTTCGCCCACAGCTCCGTTATGAAAGACCTGCGAAAGTAAGATAACCGCTCTCCTTTTGGAGAGCGGTCTTTTCTTTGTTTATATTGCACCCCACCATTACCTCCCTCTCTGAGGGATGTGTCGCGGCGCAAGCCGTGACGGAGGGAGTGTACTTCTTAGGATAGGACACTCCCCCAGTCAACCTATCGGTTGACAGCCCCCTCAGCGAGGGGGGCAATTTCTCTCGCTACGACAACAGAATTGTCCATTGTCAATTATCCATTAAAAACCGCCCTCCGGGAATTGGAGGGCGGTTTTTGCGGAAAACATCTTTGGATGGAAAATTATTTCTTCTTCTTTGCGGTGATGTAATTCTTCAGCTGGGGTCCCAGGATCTGGATCACGATAGCGACCAGCAGAATCAGTCCCTTGATGGAGTCGTTGATCAAAGAGGACTTGATCTCCAAAGCGATGATGATCTTGTCGATCAGGGTGTAGGACAGAGCGCCGAAGATCGCGCCTACCAGCTTGCCCTTACCGCCGGACATGGAGATGCCGCCCAGAACGACAGCCGCAATGGCGTACATTTCATTGTTGACACCTGCGGTGGCGGGGTCGACCTTTGCCTTGTCACACAGCCACAGCGCAGCGGCGATGCCGCACAGCAGACCGGTGATGGTAAAGACGGACACACGGGTCCACTCCACATTGATACCGGCAATGTGGGCAGCCTTTGCGTTGGAACCAACTGCGTAGAGCCGCTTGCCGTACTTGGTAGAGGTGGTCACATAAATGAGGATGATGCCGATGGCCAGGAAGATCAGACCCAGAACGGGCAGCTTCAGGCTGCCGTCAAACAGACGCAGCTGGCCGAACTCGTACATCTTCTCGCGAATACCGTCGGCGGTTTCCACTCTGTTCATTGCGTATGTATTTGCAGCCTCGCCACGCAGCAGCTTAGTGGTGATGGCGTCGGTTGCGGAATACTTGGCAACGGAGCGGAAAATCAGGGAGGTTGCCAGGGTAACGATAAATGCGGGGAGCTTTGCCTTGCCGATCAGAATGCCGTTCAGGAAGCCCAGCAGGGTGCCGCCCAGGAGGCAGAACAGAATGGTCAGCAGAACGCCCAGACCTGCGGGTACGCCGCTTGCGGTGAGCCAGTTTGCGAAAACACAGCCGAAACTTGCCACGCAGCACATAATGGCGCCTACGGAAAGGTCGATATCGCCTGTGATGATGATCATCGCCATGCCGTAGCTGAGGATTCCGGCGAAGGTGGCGTGCTTCAGGATGTTGGTTACCGCGGTAACGGTCAGACCTTCAGACCGCAGAAAGTAGAACAGGAACAGTGCTGCAAAGATCAGCACATAGGCATACTGTCCCAGATTGAGGGACTTTTTGCGCTTGAGTAATGTATTTTGACTCATTTTATTTCTCCTCCACTGCTTGGATTGCGTTGGTGGCGTAGAGCATCACCGTATGCTCGGAGATCTCGTCGTGCTCCAGCACCTTGACGATCTCGCCGGAATAGAACACGGCGCAGCGGTCTGCCACACGCATGATCTCCGGGATCTCCTGGGAATTGATGACCACGGTCTTTCCTTCTTCTGCCAGGCCCAGGATCAGTTTATAGATCTCTGCCTTGGCGCCCACGTCGATGCCCTGGGTGGGGTTATCCAGCAGCAGGATGTCTGCCTCGGTGTTCAGCCAGCGGGCGAAGAACACTTTCTGCTGGTTGCCGCCGGAAAGGGAGATGACCAGGGCATCCTCGGAGTTTGCCTTGATATCCAGCTTTTCCTTCTGTGCGGCGTACTTTTCGCGCTCTTTGCGCAGGTTGATGATGGGTTTGTTTCCGGAGAGGGTGTGCTCGGAAATGTACATATTCTCCAGAAGGCTCATATCGGGAAGCACGGAGTTTTCCTTACGGTTTGCCGGCAGGAACGCGATCCTGTTCTTCATAGCCTTGTGGATGGTGTTGTTCTTAAAGAGCTTGCCGTTTACGGTGATGGAGCCGGAGAAAGCGGGCAGTTCGCCGAACACGCACTGCATCACTTCGCTGGCGCCGGCGCCCTGCAGACCGGTGAATGCCACGATCTCGCCCTTACGGACGGTCAGGTCGATTCCCTTGAATGCCTTGCCGGTAAGACCCTTCATCTCCAGGATGGGGTCACCCAGCTCGCGGGGCTTATAGACATCGCCGCCGGAGAAGGCGTTGCCAACCATGACGGAGGTAACAGCCTCGGGATTGGTATCGGAAATGTTGCCGGCCTCGATGAACTCGCCGTTACGCAGGACGGTATAGCGGTCCGCGATCCGGAAGATCTCCGGCATTTTATGAGAAATGAAGATAAAGGATTTGCCCTCGCTCTTCAGATTTTCCACGATGTTAAACAGATGGTCAATCTCCTCGTTGCTCAGGGCGGTAGTCGGCTCGTCCAGGATCAGCAATTTTGCGTCGAAGAAGATGGCCTTTGCAATCTCAAGCGTCTGCTTTTCGCTGGCGCTGAGGTTTTCCACCAGGGCATTGGGGTCGATCTCCACGCCCAGCTTCTGGAAAACTTCGTTGCACTTTTGGATCATGAGGTGCTTTTTCAGAGTGCCGAATTTGTTTTTCAGTTCTTTGTTAAAGAAAATATTCTCGTAAACACGCAGGTCATTGAACAGGTTCAGTTCCTGGTGCACGAAAGCGATGCCGCAAAGCTCGCTTTCACGGATAGAGCAATTTGTAATGTCTTTTCCGTCGAAAGTAACGGTGCCTTCATCCAGCCGGTGAACACCGGTGAGGATATTCATAAGAGTAGACTTGCCCGCACCGTTCTCACCCAGCAGCGCATGCACTTCGCCCTGGGCGATGGTCAGGTCTACGCCCTTCAAAACAGGGACGCCCACAAAAGATTTGTGGATATTTTTCATTTCCAGTATATCCATATCATCTCTCCCAATAGGGGGAGATGGTACCCCGCAAGCGGGGTACCACCTCGTTTAAGTTACAATGATTTTTCGCTATAAACAGGGATTATGCGAAGCCCTTGTAGTTAGCAACGTTGTCCTTAGTGACCTGCTCAGCGGACTGAGTGTTGTCCTGCAGAACTTCCTTGCCGTCGAAGTAGTCGACCATAGCCTGGATGGTGACCTGGATCATTGCGGGAGGATAGGTAACGCTCATGACGCCGCCGAAGGAAGCGGTGCAGGTGTAAGCGGTAGAAGTGCCGGCAATGATGTCATACAGAGCCTGAGAGCCGCCGCAGCCAGTGATGAAGGGCTTTGCTTCCAGGAACTTTGCCTTGGTTGCATCGTCGATGGAGGAGCCTTCCAGAGCATCGAAGATGCCGCAGGTCAGACCGTCGTCCCAAGAAGCGATGTACTTGGTCTCAGCGATCTTGCCGTAGGACTCGAACCATGCCTGTGCGTTAGCGGGGTTCCAACCGGTGGGGCCAGAGTAAGCGACGCTGTCCAGGTTCTCCCAAGGAGTCTCGATCTTTGCGCCAGCGTACTCAACGTTACCCAGCAGGTAGTCGTTGAAGCCCTTGGTACGGTCGGTATCAGCGGAGGAGCCGTCGCCCTCGATAACAGCAACGTTGTCGCCGGGCTTCATGCCGTTAGCAACCAGGTATGCTGCTGCGGCTGCGCCGATCTCGATGTTGTCGTACTTAACGTTGGAAACTGCAGCGGGAGCAACAGCGGGGATGATACGGTCAGCTGCGGTGTAGGGGATCTTAGCGTCGATCAGCTGCTGGATAGCGGCTTCGACGTCGTTGCCAGCGGGCAGCATTGCGACACCGACGGTGCCCTCAGCATGCTCCTTAGCGATGATGTCTTCGATCAGCTTGGTCTGGTCGTCAGCAGTTGCGAAGGTCTGCATGATGACTTCGTACTTGCCTTCAGCGTTCAGAGCCTCAACCTTTTCCTGTGCTGCAACGCCGATAGCGCCGGTCCAGCCATGGTCGGGAGAGGGAGTCAGAACGTAGATGGTCTTCTTAGCAGCGGGAGCGGGATCAGTGGGTGCGGGATCCGTTGCGCCACCAGTGGGAGCAGGATCAGTTGCAGGGGGAGTTGCGGGGCCGCAAGCGACCAGGCCGATGCCCAGTGCCAGAACCAGCAGCAATGCAATAAGTTTCTTCATTTTGTTTCCTCCTAAATTTTTGTTTTATATTGAAAGATCCTTTTCAAGCAGATCTATCAACCGTAGTTGCTCATGTCGTCGAATGCGAATGCAGAGGGGTTAAAGTTGTACTTCTTGATGTACTCGCAAGCCTCGGTTGCGCCGTAGATGCGGTCCATACCGGAGTCTTCCCACTCGATGGAGATGGGGCCGTTGTAACCGCCCTGGTTCAGCTCGCGGCAGATTGCGTCGAAGTCCACGTCGCCATGGCCCAGGGAAACGAAGTTCCAGCCGCGGCGGGTATTGCCGAAGGTGATGTGAGAGCCCAGGACGCCGTTGCGGCCGTCGAAGTTCAGCTTCACGTCCTTAGCGTGGACATGATAAACGCGATCGATGAAGTCACGGGCAAAGACTGCGGGATCCATGCCCTGCCACAGCAGATGGCTGGGGTCGAAGTTGATGCCCAGAGTGGGTCTCCACTCGAAGGTGTCAAGCAGCTTCTTGGTGGTCCAGTAGTCGAATGCGATCTCGGTGGGGTGAACTTCCAGAGCCAGCTTTACGCCGCAAGCATCGAACTCGTCGAAGATGGGGCTCCACAGCTCCTTGGTTCTCTGGTAAGCAGCTTCCACCATCTCCTCGGAGGTCTGGGGGAAGGAGTACCACTTCTTCCAGATGGGAGAGCCCATGAAGAAGGTAACCACGGAGACGCCCATAGCCTTGGCAGCCTGTGCGGTGTACTTCATCTCCTGGATTGCCCACTCCTGGATAGCCTTGGGGTTGCCAGCCAGCTCAGCGGGAGCGAAGCCGTCAAGACGAGCGTCGTATGCGTCGGGCTCTGCGTCCAGCACGCACTGACCTGCCAGGTGGTTGGACATGCACCAGCAGCCCAGGTCATATTTTGCCAGGGTAGCCTTGACCTCTGCCACGTAAGCAGGATCGGTAGCGGCGCGCTTCATATCAACGTGTGCTGCGGAAAGCTCCAGGCCCTCAAAGCCCATTTCCTTCGCGGCCTTGCACATCTCTTCCAGGGGAAGGTCACCGTACTGGATGGTAAACAGGGTAATCGGTCTTGCCATATTCTTATCCTCCTTAATTATATGTGGGTTGATTAAAGGTCTACCCAAACGTTGCCTGCAGCGTTGGACTTCAGACAAGCATGTACGAACTTAATGCCTTCAGCGCCGTCATGGACGGTGGGGAAGTCGATCATATCGGGAGTATAGGTGCCGTCCTTCTTAGCATGGATGCAGTTGATGAAGGACTTGTAGAGGTTACCCATGGACTCCAGCCAGCCTTCGGTGTGACCGGAAGGCAGACGACCGTAACCGGCTGCGAAGTCTTCGATGCCGGCGGTGCCGCGGAACAGATCTACGAAGGTGCCGTCATACTGCACCATGGTGACCTTTTCGCAGTTCTCCTGCTCCCAAAGGATGGAGCCCTTTTCGCCGTAGATACGGACCCGCAGGTCGTTCTTGTGACCGATCGCAAACTGGCTGGTCCAGTAGCAGCCGGTAGCGCCGCCTTCGTACTCGACCATAACAACGTCATTGTCGTCCAGCACACGACCGGGAACAACGATATCCATCTTAGCCAGAACTCTCTTGATCTTAAGACCGGTCATGGTAGCGACCGCGTTCTCAACATGGGTACCCAGGTCGCCCAGACAGTTAACGCCGCCGGACTGCTCGGGATCGCAGCGCCATTCGCCCTGCTTGCCGCCCCACTCGCCTTCATATGCCAGCCAGCCCTGAGGATACTCAGCCATAACGGTGCGAACCTTGCCCAGCTTGCCTTCAGCGATGAACTTCTTAATATGCTTTGCGGTGACATGACCCATATATGTATAGGTGACCAGGAACAGCAGACCCTTTTCGTCAGCCAGCTTTACAAGCTCTTCTGCCTGCTCTACGGTCAGACACAGGGGCTTATCGCAGGAAACGTTGATGCCAGCTTCCAGGAATGCCTTACATACGGGGTAGTGGCTCACATTGGGAGTAACGACGACCACAAAATCGATGCCGTCGGGGCGGGCAGCTTCTGCCTTGGCCATTTCCTCATAGCTTGCGTAGCAACGGTCGGGAGCGATACCCAGCTCCTCACCGGTCTGCTTGCATTTTTCCAGAGTGCGGGAGAAGCAGCCTGCTACCAGGGTAGCCATTGCGTCGATGTTGATGGACTTTCTATGTGCGTCACCGATAAAGGAGCCGGGACCGCCGCCCACCATGCCGTAATTCAACTTTTTCATAATGTTCCCCTTTCATTACCTTTTGGTTATTCTGAAACAGCGGATATGGTATATATGCGACTGTTCTAAGGAATACAAATTAATGCAGGAAACGCAAATGTTCTTGCGCCGCAAACACTTTTCGACATAAGCCGTCAAGTTGCACAAAAGTGTTTTTAATATTTCCTTAATATTTGTACTACAATTATATATCTGAGGGAAAAGTTTGTCAACATCAACATACCGCCGCATAGCACGAACTTTCCGCCCCAATTTTGTATATTTTGACAACACTCGCCCCCGACAAGCGGACAGTTTTCCCTTTTCATAATCAAAAAAAGGGAGAGAACCTTTTCGGTTCTCTCCCTTTATCATAATGTATTATTTCTTCAGATATTCGTCGATGGCTGCGGCGCCCTTCTTGCCTGCGCCCATTGCCAGGATGACCGTTGCCGCGCCAGTAACTGCGTCGCCGCCGGCGAACACGCCGTCACGGGTGGTCATTTCGTTCTCATTGACGATCAGGCAGCCCTTGCGGTTGGTCTCCAGACCGGGGGTGGTGGTGCGCAGCAAGGGGTTGGGGCTGGTGCCCAGGGACATGATGACGGTGTCGACTTCCAGAATGAACTCGGAGCCGGGCACCTCGATGGGACGGCGGCGGCCGGATGCGTCGGGCTCGCCCAGTTCCATACGGATGCACTTCATGCCGCAGACACGACCGTTCTCATCGCCCAGGATCTCCACGGGGTTGCAGAGGGTCTTGAACTCGATGCCCTCTTCCTTAGCGTGGTGCTTTTCTTCAGCACGGGCGGGCATTTCAGCCTCGCCACGGCGGTAGACAACGTAAACATTGTCAGCGCCCAGACGCATTGCGCAGCGGGCAGCGTCCATTGCCACGTTACCGCCGCCAACAACAGCGACTGCCTTGGACTTGATGATGGGAGTGTCATACGCTTCATCGTAAGCCTTCATGAGGTTGGTACGGGTCAGGTACTCGTTTGCGGACATAACGCCCACCAGGCTCTCGCCGGGGATATTCATAAACATAGGCAGACCTGCGCCGGAGCCTACGAAGATAGCCTTATAGCCCATCTCGAACAGCTCGTCGATGGTCAGAACTCTGCCGATAACCATGTTGGTCATCACATTAACGCCCTGTGCCTCCAGCTTCTTTACCTCGTTTGCAACGATGGCCTTGGGCAGACGGAACTCGGGGATGCCGTAAACCAGCACGCCGCCGGCGGTGTGCAGAGCCTCGAACATAGTCACATCGTAACCCTTCTTAGCCAGGTCGGAAGCAG
>JAZSAB010000103.1:0-2292 GCA_045601675.1 Faecousia sp. | reverse complement strand
AGTATCCTCCTTACAAGTAGGTAGGCCTATTATACACATTTACTGCGAAAAAAGCAAGCAAAGGCTTGGTTTTTGTACATTTTCACCATAAAATGGCGCTGTCCAGGCAGATATCCTCCCGGCGAAGCTTCTCCCAGGTGAACTCGGCGGCCAATTCTTTGGCGCTGATGGCCTGGGGCTTTTCCAAAATGCCGGCGCTGGCGGCCAGAATACCCAAAAGCTTCTCGGCGGAAAGCCGGTTTTTCAGCACGCCCAGATCCAGGTCCCGATCCCGCTTGCTCAGCCGCCGTCCGTCCGGGGACATGAGCATGGGCACATGGCCGTAGGTGGGGTGGGGAAAGCCGAACAGCTCCTGTAAGTACATCTGCCGGGGGGCGCTGCTGAGCAGATCCCAACCCCGGACCACTTCCGTTACACCGGCTTCTCCGTCGTCCACAGTGACCGCAAGCTGGTAGACGAACACGCCGTCTGCCCTGCGCACCACAAAATCTCCGCAATCCGTTGCGAGATTTTGGGTGTAATCACCCTGGAGCAGATCGGTAAAGGACCACTGCCGGTCCGGCACTTTTACCCGCCAGGAGGGTTCTCTTTGGAACGCGTCTTTCTGTGCCTGGGTCAAATTCCGGCAAGTGCCGGGATAGACATACGTGCCGTCGGACAGGTGAGGCGCGTTTACGCTGTGGAGCTGGCTGCGGGTACAGTAGCAGGGATAGAGCCTGTCCTGCTGCCGCAGCTCTTCAAAATATGTTTCATATACGGCGCTCCGCTGGGACTGGGGCGCCGTTTCTTCGTCCCAATCAAGACCCAGCCACAAAAGATCCTCCCGGATCTGGCGGGCGTATTCCTCACTGGTGCGCTGGGTATCCAGGTCCTCCATGCGAAGGATCAGCTTTCCGTCACGGCTGCGCACGGAAAGCCAGGCGATCAGCGCCGCAAATACATTTCCCAGGTGCATCCGCCCTGAGGGCGTAGGCGCAAAGCGGCCTACCGGTTTCATTTTTCCGTCCATCAAATGATCCCTCGCAGCCGCAGGACCCACCAGATCACTGCGCAGACCACACCGGCCGTTAGGAAGATCGCCAGGATCACAAGTCCCGTAAGTCCGTCGCCTCTGGGTCTTTCCACCCGGCGGCTGAATTCATCCAAATCTGTATCCAAAACATCCGTATTGTAGACCTTCCGGGGAGAAACTCCCGCAGGCTCAGCTACCGCTTGAAACACCATTGTTTCGTCCTGTACATCCTCGGTCTCTTCCTCTGCAAGAAGTGCCTCTTCCAGCCGTTTCAATTCTTCCTCTTTATCCTGAAACATACTAAGACTCCTCGTAAATCAAACGGAGATTGATATCTACATTTCCCTCAATGCCGGGCACGCTGCCCCTGTCGGTATACTGCCACATATCCACCCGGAAATCAGTGTTCAGCATTCCATCGTAAAGGGCAAACCAAAAACCAAAATCACGCAGCACCTCTAAGTCCAGCCGGTGGACAGCATGGTGGGTATTAAAGTAGAGCATAGACGAATACCCCGCCTGTTCGATCTCGCTGCAAAACGCCGCCACGCACTGGGTCAAGGTGGCATTATCCACGCTTGCGGTGCGGCTTTCGTCGCTGATGTATTCCCAGTCGTAAGCGATGGGCATATCGATTTGCCAGTCCTTTACCGTATCCAGCACAAACCGGGCTTCCTCCTGTGCCTCCTCCGGATTGATGGCTTGAGAAAAGAAATAGCCGCCTACCCGAAGTCCCGCAGCCACTGCGCCTTCGTAATAGGTCTGTGCCATGGTATCCACAGATAAAACACCCTGCTCAGAGCCTCGCCAGCCGATACGGATCATCACAAATTCCACTCCCGCGGAGCGGACCTGCTGCCAATCGATTTCCCCCTGCCATTCCGAAACATCGATACCCAACGAGCTGGCACCTGCGGTACAGGAAAGGTAGTCACCGGCATAGGAAAACTGCTCCGGCGTATAGGGATTCTTTGTAAGAAGAGAGGGCGGCTCCGTAGGCGTCTGCACGGCAGGCGATCCTGGCAGGAATACGATGCAGCTCAACGCTGCCGCAAGGATCACCGCCTGGGCGACGATCACCCAGCGCAAAGCGTTTTTTTGTAATAATTTCTTGATCTTTGTCTGCATAAATTGCTCCTTGGTAAGATGCATTCAGTATACCACATTCCGCGCTTCCTGCCAATACCGATCTTGTTGGTATGTTTTTCCCAAAACCGGGGTAAAATAAAAAAACGGCGGGCGCACATGGGGGCGCGCCGGGGGGAACTTTACCCGCCCAG
>JAZSAB010000102.1:0-7300 GCA_045601675.1 Faecousia sp. | reverse complement strand
CGTAAATTACGTGGTACCACCTCTGGTTTACCGCTACCTCACGACAGCAGCCTCATAGCGTCAATAAACGCCGATCGCTTTATCGGGCGAACCCGTCCTACCCTACTGCATTTTCAGGTAAGCCGCTCCGGGAGGTATTTCGGTATGCTCTCCTGCTGCCTTGCACCGACCGGCAGTTCTCTGAAGGAAAGTGGATACTTACTTCTTCCCATCCACGCGTTGGGATTATCCTAACAAAAGAAAGGTGTTTTGTCAACAAAAACCTTTTATTCTTGATTTTTCTCCGGTTTCAGCTTCGCAATGTTCAGTACAACAAGCTCAACACAGACCGCAAGGGTCACGCAATAAAGGATCACCCTGCCCCACTCAGAAAACTGTATTGCAGAAATCAGCATGGCAATGGAGAGACCTGCCCCTACACCGCCGAAAACCGTAAGCAAAACAGAAAGGATCTTTTTCCTCATACGCTTAGCATCTCCTCTGCGCTCTTGAGCGTAATCTCCGTAATATTTGTACCGCCGATAATACGCGCCAGTTCCTGCTTTCTGCCCTCAAAGTCCAAGGGCGTAACTGTTGTATAGGTTCTGCCGCTGCGCTCTTCCTTTGCGATCAGCATATGGGTATCCGCAAGGGCAGCAAGCTGAGGAAGATGGGTAACACAAAGCACCTGCTTATGGCGGGACACGCATTTTAGCTTCTGCGCTACCTTCTGGGCCGCCCGACCGGAGACACCGGTGTCCACTTCGTCAAAGATAAGGGTATCGATGTTATCCTGCTGGGCAAGCACATTCTTCATCGCAAGCATAATGCGGGCAAGCTCACCGCCGGACGCTACCTTACTCATAGGCTTCAGCGCTTCGCCGGCATTGGCAGACATATAGAACGCTACACTGTCCGCCCCGTTTGCAGTTAGCTCCGTCTCTTCAAAATTACAGACGAACTGCACTCTCGGCATATCCAGCTGTGCAAGTTCCTCAAGAATCTGCCGGGAGAGCTCCTTGGCGCTCTCCATTCTTGCTTTACGTATCTCCAGTGCGGATCTCCAGGCGGCATCCTCCGCTTTTTTCAGTCTGTTCTTGAGTTTCTCCATAAGATCATCCGCAAAGGTGATCTCGTCAAGCTGCGCTTTAGCGTTCTCCAGGTAATCAAGAATATCCTCGCAGGTAGCTCCGTACTTACGGCGCAAACGGTGGATCACATCCAGGCGACTTTCGATCCGCTCCAGTTCATCACCGCTGTAAGACAGATCATCCCGAACGCTGCGCATTTCCTCTGCCGCATCCTGCACCTGGTACATAAGATTGGCGACTGTCTCGTGGAGATTGTCGTAGGCATCCGTGTAGCGTTTCAGACGCGCCAGTTCCCGCTCCGCCTGGGAGAGAAGTCCCGCGGCGCCATCGCTGTCATCGCCGCCATAGAGGCACTCCACAGCCGCGCAGATACCGTCGCTGAGCTTTTCCGCATTTTGGAGGACCTTTCTGCGCTCCTCAAGAGCGGTGTCCTCTCCAGCCTCCAGTTCCGCCTTTTCAATCTCTTCGATTTGGTATTGAAGAGTCTCCATGCGGCGCAGCTTTTCGCCTTCGTCCATATCCATTCGACGAATCTGGTCCTTTAGATCTGTAACCGCCTGGAATTTCTCACGGTACTCATCTAAGAGTGCGCTGTTTTCAGAAAACAGATCCAAATACTGCAGATGATTTGCCTCATCAAAGAGGGCGGCGCTGTCGTGCTGACCGTGAATGTTTATGAGCTGCAGACCGAGTTTGCGCAAAATTGATACCGTGACCAGACTGCCGTTTACCCGGCAGACATTCTTTCCGTCCAGGAATATCTCACGGCTGATCACCGTTTCCGGGTCATACTCTACGCCGTTTTCCTCAAACCAGGAAAGCTCCGGTACATCGGTAAAAACTGCCCGGACAGATGCCTTATTGGCACCGGTACGGATCATATCCCGATACGCGCGCTCGCCGAGAATCGCAGAAATCGCATCGATGACGATGGATTTACCTGCGCCGGTCTCACCGGTGAGAATATTAAATCCGTTATGGAACGAAATGTCCGCACACTCAATAACGGCAATGTTTTCAATATGCAGAAGATTCAGCACCGGTGTTCCCTCCTTAGATCAGTTTAATAAGCTCTTGATTTCGCCGCAGAACGCCGCAGCGGTGTTGTTATCACGCATAACCACCATCACAGTATCGTCACCGGCAAGAGAGCCCACAACGGCGCTCATATTCATAGCGTCGATAGCCGCGCCGGCAGCGGAGCCAAGACCCGGCAAGGTGCGGATCACAATGATGTTTTGCGCATAGTCAAACCCCACAACACATTCCCGGAAGATGGTATTGAGGCGGGCAGAAAAGCTGCCGCTGATCTCCCCGTTGGATGTGGTGTAGCGGTAAGAACCAAGGTTGGTCAATTCCTTGACGATACGCAGTTCCTTGATATCACGGGAGATCGTTGCCTGTGTGCCGTTAAAGCCCTCTTCCTTCAGAGCGGCAAGCAGCTGCTCCTGGGTCTCCACATTGCGGGTGGAGATGATCTCCATAATTTTAGCTTGTCTTTTACTCTTCATTTCCATCCCTCACCCAATTCTAAACTTCATATTTACAACATCATAGAAGCTGCGGTCCTTAAGGCGGACGAGCTTCGTGGTCAGCTGGGATTTCTTTACCGTCGCAACATCCTCGGGGTTCATACGGAACGCCTTGCCGCCGTCCACGGAAAGATAGGCGTTTCTCCGTGCGTTCTTTGTCAGGATCACGGAGATCACCCGGTTTTCGGAAGCTACAATGGTACGGCTACCAACATCATGTGAGCAAATGGGTGTAACGAGCACGCTGTGGGCGTCCGGCTCCACGATGGGACCGCCTGCGGAGAGATTGTAGGCAGTAGAGCCGGTGGGTGTTGCCACGATCACACCGTCTCCGCTGCACTCCATAGCCTGGACGCCGTCACACTTGACTGCAAGATGTACAATTCTGGCAACCGCGCCCTTTGTAACCACCACATCGTTGAGACAGATGTCGTGATACAGGATGTCTCTGCCCCGCTGAACGGTAACATCCAGCATCATACGGTTATCGATGGCATAGTCATCGGTTGCGATCCGCTTCAGCTGATCCAGTTCACCAGCTTCCAGCTCCGCCATGAAGCCCATGGTGCCGATATTCACACCAAGGATAGGCAGATTGTTACGGGTAGCAGTTTTTGCCATATGCAAAATTGTGCCGTCGCCGCCGAAGCATACAAGCATCTCGGCATCCCGCAGTTCCTTTTCCAGCCTGTGGAAACGAATATCTCTGGGAAGTTCGTACGTTCTGTCTACCTCAAAAGGCAGGCACATTCTAACCTCAACCCCGACTTCCTGCAAAATACGCATTGCCTCACGGGCAGTTTTAAAGTCCTTATCCCGATAGGGGTTAGGTGTCAATATTACTTTTTTCATACCGCTCCCCCATTCAGTGTTTTATGTGCCTGCGCAACAATGTCGGCGGTACTCGGTTCGATACCGTCTACATTTTCCTTTGTCAGATGCGCAAGAAACTCAATATTTCCCTCCGGACCCTTCACGGGAGAGAAAGTAAGTCCCAAAATCTTAAAATCAATTTGTTTTGTCAGCTCAACAAAATCATCCAGCACTTCCTTATGGATGGCAGGATCCCGGACAACGCCTTTTTTGCCCACCTTCTCCTTACCAGCTTCAAACTGGGGCTTGATAAGGCAAAGGACTTGCCCGTTTTCTTTCAAAAAGGTACGGATCACCGGCAGGACGATCTTAAGGGAAATAAAGCTTACGTCCACAACGGATAAATCCAGGGGTTCTCCCAACTGCTCCGGAGTAACGTAGCGAACATTGGTACGCTCCATAACCACAACACGGGGGTCGGAACGGACCTTCCAGTCCAACTGACCGTAACCCACATCGATTGCAAAGACCTTCTTTGCGCCCTGTTGGAGCAGGCAGTCTGTAAAGCCGCCGGTGGACGCACCGGAGTCGCTGCACACATAGCCTTCCGGTTTGACACCGAAATCCCGAGGCGCTTTTCCAAGCTCCAACCCACCTCGGCCCACGTAGGGGCAGCCGCCGGTGCGTACTTCGATGGATACGGACTCTTCGTAGGATGTGCCGGGCTTGTCAGCCTTCTGCCCGTCAACATATACAAGACCGCTCATAATGATTGCCTGGGCTTTCGTCCGTGTGGGGGCGTGTCCAAGCTCCACAAGCAGCACATCCAGGCGCTTTTTAATTTTCATGGAAGAACACCTCCAACACTTTCTCAGCAATTTTCCCGGCACTGAGACCGTATTCCTCATGCAGGCGGCTTACAGAACCATGGGTCACATAGCTGTCACCAAGATTGATTCCGTCTATCGCGATATCCGGGCGCAGCTTTTGGATCTGCCAGGAAAGCGCCTCCCGTATGCCGGAGGATGCGCTGCATTCTTCAACGACGAGAAGCTTCCTGCTCTCACACATTAGGTCAACAACCTGCGCTGCAGACAGATCGGACACAGACAAAAGCCGAATTACGCCAGCGTCTACCTCGCGCTCATTCAGTTTCTGCGCTGCATCCATTGCGTTGTTGACAAGTGTACCATAAGTAAGTATGGTCACATCTTTACCATTCTTATGGCAGTGCGCATTCGTTTCACTTTGCCAAGCAGAATCGGCATAGCAACCGTTACCGCCTCTTGGATAACGGACTGCCACGGGACCGTTATACTCCTGGGTCGCCCAGGTGAGCATATCCTTCAGTTCCTGAAGAGATGCGGGACAAAGGATCTTCATGCCCGGTGCCTGGCGCAGGAATCCTACATCAAAGACACCGTGATGAGTCTCTCCGTCTTCGCCTACAAGACCTGCTCTGTCAACCGCGAAAACGGCATGCAGACCCAGCATACAGATGTCCTGCAGGATCATATCGTAAGCACGCTGCAGGAATGTGGAATAGAGGGCAACCACCGGGACCATTCCCTGCTTTGCAAGACCGCCTGCCATAGAGACCGCATGTTCTTCCGCTATACCCACATCAAAGGTGCGTTTTGGGTAGAGCTTCTTAAACTCCAAAAGTCCCGTACCGCCGGGCATTGCCGCAGTAATAGCACAGACCTTGTCGTTTACCTTACCCAGTTTCAGCATTGTCTCACCGAAAGCATCAGAGAAGGTCTCACCCTTACTGCTGACCATCTCGCCAGTATTGGGGTCAAACTTGCCAACACCATGGAAGAGCTTGGGGTGCTCCTGGGCAGGCGTATAGCCGCGACCCTTCTCTGTCAGAACATGAAGCACTACGGGTCTGCGCATCTCCTTAGCAAGTTGCAGAAGGTAGATCAGATGCTCGGTGTCGTGACCGTCCACCGGACCGAAATAGGTAAAGCCCATATTCTCAAAAATGGTAGTGGGGATCAGCATGCGGCGCAGCTTATCCTTGGTCTTATGAATACAGTTGTATAAAAAGTCACCGCCGGGAATCTTATTCAGGAAATTCCGGGAACGGCGTTTGATGCCCAGGTAACGCTCCTTCGTGCGGAGCTTGCGCAGGTGAAATGCCATACCGCCCACATTGCGGTCGATAGACAGCTCGTTGTCATTCAAGATAACCACCATCGGCTCCCCGCTGACGGCAGCATCATTTAAGCCTTCATAGGCGATACCGCCTGTGGCAGCACCATCACCGATCAACGCCGCAACATCATATTTTTCACCCATCAGAGATCTTGCTCTTGCCATTCCGAGAGCAATGGAAACGGAGCTGGAGGCGTGACCGGCTACAAAGGCATCCGTATTGCTCTCGCTGGGTTTCGGGAATCCGGCAATACCGCCAAACTGCCGCAAATGCGCAAATTCCGCCTGGCGACCGGTCAGCAGCTTATGGATATAAGACTGATGCCCCACGTCGAAAACCAGACGGTCAACATTCGTATCATACACCGTTTCCAGAGCAACGGTCAGCTCAACAACGCCAAGATTGGAGGCAACATGTCCGCCGGTCTTGGCTACATTGGAGATCAAAAAATCACGGATTTCCCCGCAAAGCTGCTCCCGCTCCGCAGGCGTCAGCTTCACAAGGTCCTCATGTCCGTGAATGTTTTCCAGTATACGCAAAGGTATCACAACCTAACTTCATTTCTCTTTGTGGAAAAGTCTGCCTATGCCGGAGACAAAATGAATAAGTCTGCCAACAGTAGAAACAATGGTCGTGCACGAGCCGATGGCAAAGGTCTTACCGATTGCCTTGCCGCCAACGGTCAAGCCCGCGACCAATGCAGACATAAGCAGCGAAATAATTTTGGAAGCAGAAAGATCGTCTATATTCTGCAGGACCTGCGCCGCAATGGTAGCGGATGCGCTGCCGGAGATGACGCCGCAGATATCACCCACAACATCGTTGCAGATGGAGCTGACACGCTCCGCGTTTCTGAGAAGGCGGATCGCTTCCATAGAACCGGGAACTTTTCGGGCAGCCATGGAGTGAAACGGCTTTTCGTCCGCAGAAGTCACTGCAACGCCAACGATATCAAAAATGATACCTATCAGCACAATGATAAGCAGAATCAAAAACGCCACAACCGTGGTGCTGGTTGCCATTATTTCATCGGAAATAAAGGAGATCGTACCGGAAATCAGGATCGTCACCAAAAAAATCGTGATGATCCACCGAATGGTTCTGTTTCTTTCTTTTTTCGCTGAGTGTGCGTCCGGTTTTGACACGATAAATACTTCCTTTTCCGTTAAATCTAAGGTTGACGGCAGCAGACAGGATAAATCTTACGGCTTAGGTCGGGTTGGTTTTCCCCGGACAGAACCTGCCGTTGCCGTGCAGGCCGTTTCCATTTGATCTGTCCGCTCAAGTGTTGCCATAGTGAGTACCCGATTGCCACTTAGTCCGTACTGCAATCCCCTGTCTGCCCAGTTATGACAGCCTAGGTGTTTTCCACCGCAGTGCGATCCGGCTCTTATCCTCTTTTGCAAGCATGGTTTCCAGGAGCAATAACAGCCTCGGTATGGCCATTACCGGAGGCTGAAAGGTCCCCTTTCCCCACATGTTCACTCAAGGCAGGCTACACTGCACGCAGCAACGCGATTCTGCGCACCGCCTTGCAGGTTCATACCCAGCTCGTGCGCGAAGAGGCTTCCAAAAAGGAGTTCTCATCTTCGTCGCACAATACCGGGTCTCCACGGAAACCGGGTCGTATGCTCCATGCCATTGGAGCGCGCCCGAGATCCTTAACCCCCAGCACCCACCCTAAACTGGGCGTAAAAAGCAGGCACCAGGGACTTCATCGATAT
>JAZSAB010000101.1:0-7209 GCA_045601675.1 Faecousia sp. | reverse complement strand
TTCAGCTCTTCCTCGGTGGGGGTGATGAACATGTTCTTAACAAAGTGTGCCTGCCATGCCACTTCCACGATGAAGCGGATTGCCATACGGGAGTCGGGGTTGGTGCCGCAGAACAGGTCCATAACATACAGCTTCTTGCCGCTCAGCTGCTTCAGAGCCAGCTCCTTGCAAGCGTTCCAAGCTTCCTGGGAAGCGGGCTTGTTGTCGTTCTTGAACTCGTCGGAAGTCCACCATACGGTGTCCTTGGAGGTCTCGTCCATGACGATGAACTTGTCTTTGGGGGAACGGCCGGTGTAGATGCCGGTCATAACATTGACAGCGCCCAGCTCGGTGAGCTGACCCTTGTCAAAACCCTCCAGGGTGGGGTCCATCTCAGCCTCAAAGAGCTGCTCGTAAGTAGGATTGTAGACAATCTCGGTAGTACCGGTAATGCCATACTTTTCTAAGATCTTGGTGTCCATAGTGTGTTTCCTCCTATTAATATTGTATGCGGCTTTGCCGCTCACTTATGGTTGCAGGCGAAAATGTTAGAAATCCAATTTCCACCGAATACATTGTAACATGAAGAACAAAAAAAGTCTACTATAATTTGCGGGAAATTTTTCATAATGAAAAGAGGAAGAACTTATGAAAAATCCATAAATTACAATAAATATTATTGACAAAAGGGGGAAGAATGGGTAAAATGAGGGTTAGTTAATGAGGGAGTAATTCCGCAGAAGAATGCGAAGCATTTTCGTCAATACGGCGTATGCCCGGAATGCTGAAGAATGAGACTCATACGCCCAGTAGGTGCGTATGGGCTTTTTTATTTATTAGGTATTTTATTTTAAAGGAGTAGCAACGGATGAAGACTTATACCCAGTCTACCCAGCAGGTGCTGGAGCGCCTTGGTGTTACCCAGGACGGCCTCAGTACCCAGCAGGCACAGGAGCGCCTGCAAAAGTATGGTCCCAATAAGCTGAAGGAGGGCGAGAAGCCTACCTGGTTCCAGCGGTTCCTTGCCCAGCTGAAGGATCCTATGCTGATCATTCTGATGATCGCGGCACTGGTGTCCGCAGCCACCACTGTGGTGGACTTTATGCGGCTGCCCGAACCCCGGGACATCGGTCACCTGACCGAAGGTCTTGTGGAAGTGGGCATCATTTTGGTGGTGGTTCTGCTCAACGCCATCCTGGGCGTGATCCAGGAGAGCAAAGCAGAGGCTGCCATTGAGGCGCTGCAGACCATGACCGCCGCCACCTGTAAGGTGCTTCGTGACGGCAAGATGGTCGTCCTCCATTCCGACGAGCTGGTACCCGGCGATGTGGTGCTGCTGGAGGCAGGCGACGCCGTTCCCGCAGATGGCAGAATCTTAGAGAGCGCGTCCCTTAAGATCGAGGAAGCTGCCCTTACCGGTGAAAGCGTTCCCGTCAATAAGATCATGGAAGCTCTGGGTGTTGCGGAGGAAACCGATGTTCCCCTGGGCGACCGGAAGAATATGTGCTACATGGGATCCACTGTGGTCTACGGTCGCGGCAAGGCTGTGATCACCGAGACCGGTATGGACACCGAAATGGGTAAGATCGCCGGTGCTCTGGCGGCAACAGCCGATGAGGAGACTCCCCTGCAGCGCAAGCTGGATCAGCTGGGCAAGACCCTCAGCTGGCTGGTGCTGGGCATCTGTGTGTTTATTTTCGCATTCAACCTGGTGATGAAGCACGATTACTCCATCTCCGGAATTCTGTCCACCTTTATGGTTGCTGTTTCCCTGGCGGTTGCGGCAATTCCCGAGGGACTTGCTACGGTGGTTACCGTGGTGCTTTCCATCGGCGTTACCAATATGAGTAAGCGCAATGCCGTGATCCGCCGCCTTACCGCTGTGGAGACCCTGGGCTGCACCCAGGTGATCTGCTCCGATAAGACCGGTACGCTGACCCAGAACAAGATGACCGTTGTGGAAGCTTACGGCGAGGAAAAGCTGGTTGCTACCGCAATGGCGCTGTGCTCCGACGCAAACCTCAACGACCAGGACCAGGCAGAGGGTGAGCCCACCGAGTGCGCGCTTGTAAACTATGCCTGCAAGCTGGGTCTTAAGAAGCAGGATCTGGAGGCTGCCACACCCCGTGTGGATGAAGCGCCTTTCGATTCCGGCAGAAAGATGATGTCCACGGTCCACAAGACCGCTGAGGGCTTCATTCAGTACACCAAGGGTGGTCCCGATGTGGTCCTTGCCCGCTGCGCATGGTACGAGGAAAAGGGCGAAGTAAAGCCTATGACCGAGGAAATGCGTGCCGTCATTATGGCGGAAAACAAGAAGATGGCAGATAAGGCACTGCGCGTCCTTGCCTGCGCAAAGCGTCTGTGGAGCGAAAAGCCTGCGGACAATACCCCTGAGTTCCTGGAGCAGGATCTGTGCTTCGTGGGTCTTGCGGGAATGATCGATCCCGTCCGTCCCGAGGTCAAGGCTGCCATTGAGGAGTGCCGCGCTGCCGGCATCCGTCCCGTGATGATCACCGGCGACCATAAGGATACCGCCGTTGCCATCGCCAAGGAGCTGGGCATCATCAACGACGCTTCCGAAGCCATCACCGGCGCGGAGCTGGATGCTATCTCCGACGAGGATATCTGCGAGTTTGTTAAGAAGTTCGGCGTGTATGCCCGCGTCCAGCCGGAGCATAAGACCCGTATCGTGAGTGCCTGGAAGGCACACGGCGCCATCACTGCCATGACCGGCGACGGCGTCAACGACGCTCCCTCCATCAAGTCCGCGGACATCGGCGTGGGTATGGGTATCACCGGTACCGACGTCACCAAGAATGTTGCGGATATGGTGCTGGCAGACGATAACTTTGCCACCATCGTTGCCGCCGTTGGCGAAGGCCGCCGGATCTATGATAATATCCGCAAGGCCATCCAGTTCCTGCTGGCCTCCAATATGAGTGAGGTGCTGGGCGTGTTCGGCGCAACGCTGATCGGCTTCACCCTCTTAAACCCCGTTCACCTGCTGTTTATCAACCTGGTCACCGACTGCTTCCCCGCCCTGGCGCTGGGCATGGAAAGCGCAGAGCCGGACACCATGAACCGTCCTCCCAGAAATTCCAAGGACGGCATCTTCTCCGGCGGTCTTGGCTTTGATGTGGTCTACCAGGGCGTGCTGGTTACCGCCATCACCATCGCAGCTTACCTCATCGGCAGCTTCTTCGAGTTCGGCGAAGGCTTCTTCACCGCCCTTCGGGCAGCCGGCGAGTCCGGTCACGGTATGACCATGGCGTTCCTCACCATGTCTATGTGTGAGATCTTCCACTCCTTCAATATGCGCTCTCAGAGAAAGAGCGTCTTTACCCTGAAGGGTCAGAACAAGGTCCTGTGGGCAGCAATGCTGGGAAGCCTGCTGCTGACCACCCTGGTCATCGAAGTTCCCTTCATCGCAAACGCTTTCGGCTTTACGCCCATCGGCTGGACCGAGTACGGCATCGCAATGGTGCTGGCATTCCTGGTCATCCCCATCGTGGAGATCGTAAAGCTCATTCAGAGAAGTCTGAAGAAGTAATAAAAACAATAAACCCCACCGGAAACGGTGGGGTTTATTTCATCTCATTGACGGCGTTAAGGAGCGCCGTTTTTTCGTTGGGAAGCTCCTCGTCCTGGACAAGGGCAAGCAGGCGGTTTAAGCACTTGCCGATATCCGGTCCGGGGGCAAAGCCTATTTCCAAAAGATCGCTGCCGGAGACCGCAAGATCCTTGAGAGATAGGCAGGCATCCTCTGCCATAATTTCGTCCATCAGCTGACGCAAGACGGAGAACTGACCGATCTCGTCCCCAACGCCGTAGCCTTTGCCTCGCAGATCCGACTCCTGCAGCAGCAGGATCTTTTCCATAAGCTCCCGTCCGAATTTTCCAAGCCGGCGGCGCAGCAGACGCTTGTCCGGCTCGAATTTCGTCATATGCATGCGAATCAGCAGGCAAACCTCTTCCCGCAGGGCGTTGGGAGCTTTCAGCCGCAGCAGGATCTCATTTGCGGTTTCCGCGCCCTGTCTTGCGTGGTCCGGGAAATGTCCCCGCCCGGTTTCGTCACGGTAGAATGTGCCGGGCTTTTCTACATCGTGTAATAGCGCTGCCCACCGCAGGGCAAGGTCACCGGGGCAGTTTTCTGTCACATGGGCGGTGTGGGTGTAGACATCGTAGCGGTGGTAAGGGGAGTGCTGGTCAAAATCAACCGCCCGTCCCAGTTCCGGGATCGGCTGGGTAAGGATGGGTGCGAACAGCGCCATGTTTTCCGTGTTCAAATAGGGGAGAAGTTTACATAACTCTGCAAATACCCGTTCTCTTGCGATGGTGTCCATAAGTGGCGCCAGCTCGGTCATTGCACGGAGAGTGGTTTCCTCGGGCGTCAGACCGTAAGTCACGGAAAAACGCACGCCCCGCAGGATGCGAAGGGGGTCTTCCCGGAACCGTTCATAGGGGTCGCCCACCGCCCGGAGCAGCCGGGCGCTTAAGTCCTGCTGACCGCCCGTGGGGTCGGCGTAGCCGTCTTCCGGGGAGTATGCCATGGCGTTGACCGTAAAGTCCCGGCGGGAGAGATCTTCTTCCACCGAGGAAACGAAGCTGACCCAATCCGGGTGCCGGCTGTCTTTGTAGCCGCCCTCGGTGCGGAAGGTGGTGATCTCGTAAACCTGCCCCTCCATCACGACGCCGATGGTGCCGTGCTTTTCTCCGCTGCGTACCAGCTGGAAGTTCGCGAAAACACGGGCAGTTTCCTCCGGGGTGGCGTCGGTACAAAGGTCGTAGTCCTTAGGGGTAAGTCCCAGGAGGCTATCCCGGACGCAGCCGCCCACCGCGTAGGCGCGGTAGCCTGCCGCATTTAAGAGCGCTATGCACTTTTTGGGGCAGGGAGGCAGATACATGGGATATTACTCCTTATTGAAAATTCCGGTGGGACGGGTGTCAAGCAGCATCCAAATAGCGGATGTGAGATAGAAAAGATTCATCTGCGCGGGAAATGCCGCAAGGCAGAAGAAAAGAGCGGCGCTGCTGCAGAAGAGCAGGGAGCGCAGATTCTTTCCATTGAAGGCGAATATGGTGTGGTGGTAAGAGGTAAGGATCAAAAACAGAGTGCCCAGCAGGCAGAAAAGGTAGCGCAGCACCTGGGTCTGCACGCCCCAATTCCGGCATTGGGAAAGACCCAGCGCCATAAAATATACGGTGATGCCTGCGTACAGAAGGTAATGGGGACGGATGTCGAAGATCCGCTGAGTGCCGGAAAACAGCAGAAGAAGGGCGGCGATAATGCCCAGCACCAGCACCAAAACAGAGAGAATACCGGGCTCACTGAGCCGGACGATGCAGGTGTAGGCAATGCCCACCGCGCCAATGCAGCGGCCGATGCCCCGGGAAACGGACTTGGGGAAGAACTCGTCATACTTGACGGTTTTGGGCAGTTTCCAAATGGCAAAAGCAAGGAAAATCAAGACCGCCGCGCTGAGGATCAGCAGCAGGATTCCGGAAATATGTCCGGTTTTCAGCAGCCGGGCGCCGTCCTCACCCTTTGTATAAAGCAGCCGGGAAAGAAAGAAGCCTAATACACCTGCGGCAAGGGAGACCCAGGGAAAGGCAAATTTGGCAATCAGTTTATTCACGGGATCGTCCTCCTAACGGACCGAAAAATGGAATTTACGGTTATTATACCAACACAGAGCCGGGATTTCTACCTTTTTTAGAAAAATTATACTTGTTTCCTGAGTCGGCGGAGAGTATAATGATAGAAATTGTTCTTTTTGGAGGGACTCTATGTTACTTTTGATACTTTCGGCGGCGTCTGTATTGGCGTCAGCCGGTATCGGATATTTTGCCGGCGCGTTCTGCGACCTTTCCTGGCTTTGGGTGCTGCCGGTAAGCTTTGTCGCAAGCTTTTTAGTGCTGACGGCGGTGGCCTTTGGCGTATTGCTGCTGGTGTGCGCGTTCATTGACCCCAATGTGGTCCGGGATGAGGACACCCCCTGGTTCCGCAGAATGGTCATCTGGTATATCAGCGCCGTGCTGACGCTGCTGCCTGTCCGGTTTACCACCCAGGGACTGGAAAAGCTCCCGAAGGACGGTCGCTACCTGGTGGTGTGCAACCACTTGCATAACATCGACCCGGCGTTTATCCTCACTGCTCTCCCCAAAAGCCAGCTTGCCTTTGTTGCAAAGCGGGAGGCAAAGGAAATGTTCGTAGTGGGCAAGGTGCTCTCGATGCTCTTGGGCTCTTTCATCAACCGGGAAAACGACCGGGAGGCGCTGAAGACCATTTTGCGCTGCATCAGCATTTTGAAGCAGGATAAGGCATCCGTTGCCATCTTCCCGGAGGGTCGGATCAATTCCTACCGCAAGCTGGCCCATTTCCGCCCCGGCGTGTTCAAGATCGCCCAGAAGGCAAATGTGCCCATCGTGGTGTGCACCCTGCGGGATACCCAGTATGTGTTGGACCGGCTGCTGCACTTTAAATCCAGCAAGGTGGAGTTCCATCTTTTGGATGTGATCCCGGCAGAGTCCCTCAAGGACCGTACCACCGTGGAGATCGCCGAGCAGGTTTACGAAATGATGGCAAAAGACCTGGGAGAAGAAAGAGTACTTACCCCCGAAGAGGAAGAAAAAGCTTGATTTACGCGCCTTTTTCTGTATAATAGGCATAGAGTTAAAATATGGAGGAAATACCATGAAAAACAGCGAAAAGACATTAGAGATGATCGTAAATCTCTGCAAAAACAGAGGCTTTGTATACGCAGGCTCCGAGATCTACGGCGGCCTGGCAAACTCCTGGGACTACGGCCCCCTTGGCGTGGAGTTTAAGAACAACGTTAAAAAGGCTTGGCTGAAGAAGTTCGTCCAGGAATCCGACTACAATGTGGGTCTGGATGCCGCCATTATTATGAACCCCACCACCTGGGTCACCACCGGTCATGTGGGCTCTTTCTCTGACCCTCTGGTTGACTGCAAGGGCTGCGGCTCCCGTCAGCGGGCGGACCAGCTCATCGCCGCATCCGAGCCCGGCAAGCTCGTGAACGTGGACGCTATGGACACCAAGCAGATGAACACCTTCATCGAGGAGCACGAGGATGTGGTCTGCCCCAACTGCGGCAAGCACCACTTCACCTCTATCCGCAACTTTAACCTGATGTTCCAGACCAAGATCGGCGTTACCGAGGACTCCTCCTCCATCGCCTACCTGCGTCCCGAGACTGCTCAGGG
>JAZSAB010000100.1:0-4371 GCA_045601675.1 Faecousia sp. | reverse complement strand
GAATACGACCTGCGCTCCTTTGAAAACCCCGTCTGGCTGTACGCAGCTGCCCGTAATATGCTCTACCGCAACGGCAAGGCCATCGAGATCTTAGAATCCTTCGAGCCCGGCTTCAAGATGATGGGCGGCTGGTGGCAGCAGGTCTACGGCGAGAGCGAGGGCAAGGACGGCAAGGGTATTTTCCCCGTTTCCGCAGAATTTACCGCAGACCTGCACTCCCTGGGTCAGATGATCCAGCAGGGCGAGCGCAATATGTTTGAGACCATGGTCCGCTTCGATGCGCCCGAGAACAAGATGGTCATCGGCGGCGACTATAAGAACCTGGACGGCCTCAACTACCTGGAGGGCAAGACCCTGGACTTCGTGGACGAGCAGGCTTTCCTGGGTACTCTGGCAGCCCATGTGGACGGCAATGTCCCCGTTATCACCATGGATATGGGCGAGCTCAACAATGAAAAGCTGGGCGAGATGTTCTATTTCTTCGAGCTGGCTTGCGGCGTATCCGCTTATATGCTGGG
Organism: Faecousia sp.; assembly: GCA_045601675.1. Lineage (GTDB taxonomy): Bacteria > Bacillota > Clostridia > Oscillospirales > Oscillospiraceae > Faecousia. The sequence goes on along the minus strand of JAZSAB010000100.1, from coordinate 3,853 downwards.
CGTCAACCCCTTCAATCAGCCCGGTGTTGAGTTCTATAAGCGCAATATGTTCAAGCTCTTGGGCAAGCCCGGCTACGAGTCCTAAAAAAGTTTTGCACATTACGCAAATAATGGTTGCAAAATTGCCTTATAACTGTTAAAATTACCGTAACAGCCAAAAGGTTGCACAGCAAAGGAGGAAATTTCCGATGATTCATGTTATTATGGGCCTGAAGGGCTCCGGCAAGACTAAGAAGCTGATTGATTCCATTAAGGAAACCGTAGCAAACGCCCACGGCGATGTGGTTTGCGTTGAGTACGGTCAGAAGCTGACCTACGACCTGCCTCATAAGGTCCGCCTGGTCGACTCCAAGGAGTACGGCATCAGCAATCCCGATATGCTTAAGGGTCTGCTCAGCGGTCTGCACGCAGGCAATTACGATATTACCAATGTGTACATCGACAATCTCTATAAGACCATCGGCAACGATCGCGCTGCCGGCGAAGAGTTCATTCTGTGGTGCGCAAAGTTCGCTGCAGATAACTACATGGAGATCACCGTCACCGTGTCCGACGATCCCGCTCTGGCTTCCGAGGAGATCAAGCAGTTTCTGTAATTTCATAGGGAATCACCCCGTGTGCATCCGCACACGGGGTCTTTTTGTTTATTATACAATGTAGGGACCGGCGTCCTCGACGGTCCACTCGTAGGGGACGGCGTCCTCGACGTCCCGCTATTTCCGGAAAACTACCGTCTTACCTTGTAGGGGCGATCATTGATCGCCCGCGGGACAATGTGGGCATCGTCCCCTACGGATGCTGTCGAACATTTTCGTAGGGACGGATTCCATATTCGCCCCTACATATATCTGCCGGTTTTAGGGATATACTATATAAATATAATGGCGAAATTTCTTGTTCAAAAATAATTTATATTTCAGGGTATTGACTTTTTTAGCACTCTATTGTATAGTGTGCTTAGCACTCAGGGAGAATGAGTGCTAAAGAAAAAGGAGGACGCTATGGAACTGACAGAACGAAAGAAAAAAGTGCTGCGCAGCGTGGTGGATCTTTACATCCGTACCGCAGAGCCGGTGGGTTCCAAAGCGATCACGGAACTTCCGGATATGAAGTATTCCTCCGCGACCATCCGCAGCGAAATGGCGGATCTGACCGCTATGGGCTACTTAGAGCAGCCCCACACCAGCGCAGGTCGCGTGCCCTCTGCGGCAGGCTACCGGCTGTATGTGGATGAGCTGATGATGGACTACCGCCTGAGCATGGATGAGACCCAGTCCATTACCAACGCCATCGAAGAGAAGATGCAGCAGGTGGACCGGATGGTGGAAAAGGTGGCAAAGCTCGTGAGCCAGGCTACCGATCTTCCCGCCATCTCCATGGCATCCCGGCAGGCAGGCGCTACCGTTAAGCGCTTCGAGCTGATAAACGCAGGTCCCGGCAGCATCATTTTGGTGCTGATGCTCTCCACTGACGAGGTGGTCAATAAGCTGATTAAGCTTCCCGTAGAGGTGGACGAAACAGATCTGAAGCTGCTCACCGCTCTCTTAAACGCCACTATGGCAGACCTTCCCTTGGAAGAGTACACCCAGAGCCTTTTGGAGCGGGTGATGCGTTCTGCCGATGCCGGCGCAAGCCTGGTGCCGGTGGTTGTGGACTTTACCACCGAGACCCTCCGCAAGGCAGGCTCCACCAACATGGCGGTTGCCGGTCAGCTGCGGCTGCTGGGTCATCCGGAGTACCGGGATGTGGATAAGGCCCAGCGGCTTATGTCCTCCTTAGATGAGGATGCCCTTTCGGGGCTGCCGGCCATTATGCAGAATCAAAACGGCACCCGGGTGCTTGTAGGTCCTGAGAATGTTGCTCAGGAGCTGCGGGACACCAGCGTGGTGATGACAAAGTTCGACATCGGCGACGGTATGCAGGGCATGATCGGCGTGGTGGGTCCCACCCGTATGGACTACGCAAAGGTCACCGCAAGACTTTCCTACTTTGCGGAGAGCCTGTCCAAGATGTTCGCAAAGCCGGAACAAAAGCAGCTTCCCGGCGCAAATGAGGAGGAATGATCGTGGCAAAGAAGAAAGAAGAGAAGCTTCCCGAGGAAGAGCTCCAGCAGGAAACTCCCGTAGAGGAACCGGCTGCGGAAGAAGTAAACCCCTGGGAAGAAAAATATAACGCAGAGCACGATAGCTACCTGCGTCTTGCGGCGGATTACGACAATTTCCGCAAGCGCACCTTAAAGGAAAAGGAGCAGTTCTACGGTAACGGCAAAGCCGATGCCATCGAAAAGCTCCTGCCTGTGTACGATAATTTGGAGCGGGCAATGAATCAGCCATGCACCGACGAAGCCTACAAAAAGGGCGTGGAAATGACCATGACCGAGCTTACGAATATTTTCACCGCCATGGGCGTGGAGAGCTTCGGCGCGGTAGGCGACGAATTTGACCCCAATCTGCATAACGCCATTATGCACAACGAAGACGAATCCCTGGGTGAGAATACCATCTCCCTGGTTTTCCAAAAAGGCTTCCGCCTGGGCGAAAAGGTTATCCGCTTCGCCATGGTCCAGGTTGCCAACTAACTTAGTATACAATTTTTCATTCATATAGGAGGAAATTATTATGAGCAAGATTATCGGTATTGACCTTGGCACCACCAATTCCTGCGTGGCAGTTCTGGAAGGCGGCGAGCCTGTTGTTATCGCCAACGCAGAGGGCGGTCGTACTACCCCTTCCGTGGTTGCATTTTCTAAGACCGGCGAGCGTATGGTCGGTCAGGTGGCAAAGCGCCAGGCTGTGACCAACGCAGAGCGCACCATCGCTTCCATCAAGCGCCACATGGGTGAAAACTACCATGTCACCATCGATGGCAAGAACTACACTCCCCAGGAGATCAGCGCTATGACCCTGCAGAAGCTGAAGGCAGACGCCGAGGCTTACCTGGGTCAGCCCGTTACCGAGGCAGTCATCACTGTCCCCGCATACTTCTCCGACGCGCAGCGCCAGGCTACCAAGGATGCAGGCAAGATCGCCGGTCTGGAGGTCAAGCGTATCATCAACGAGCCTACCGCAGCAGCACTTGCTTATGGCCTGGATAAGGAAAATGAGCAGAAGATCATGGTCTACGACCTGGGCGGCGGCACCTTCGACGTCTCCATCCTGGAGATCGGCGACGGCATCGTGGAAGTTCTGGCTACCGCAGGCGACACCCGCCTGGGCGGTGACGACTTCGACCAGAGAGTGATGGACTACCTGGTTTCCGAGTTCAAGAAGGTCGAAGGTATCGACCTGACAAAGGATAAGGCAGCTATGCAGCGTCTGAAGGAAGCTGCTGAGAAGGCAAAGATCGAGCTGTCCGGCATGACCACCACCGCGGTAAACCTCCCCTATATCACCGCTGACGCTACCGGTCCCAAGCACATGGATGTGACCATCACCCGCGCAAAGTTCAACGAGCTGACCGCTGACCTGGTGGAGCGCACCATGAAGCCTGTCCGCCAGGCTATGAGCGACGCAGGTCTGAAGCCCAGCGATCTGCACAAGGTCCTGCTGGTTGGCGGTTCTACCCGTATTCCTGCTGTCCAGGAAGCCGTTAAGGGCATCACCGGCAAGGAAGGCTTCAAGGGCATCAACCCCGACGAGTGCGTGGCGCTGGGCGCAGCCATTCAGGGCGGCGTGCTGACCGGCGATGTGAAGGATGTTGTTCTGCTGGATGTTACGCCTCTGTCCTTGGGTATTGAAACCATGGGCGGCGTGTTCACCCGTCTGATCGACCGCAACACCACCATTCCTGTCCGCAAGAGCCAGATATTCTCCACCGCTGCTGACAACCAGCCCTCCGTGGAAGTTCACGTGCT
>JAZSAB010000099.1:0-26375 GCA_045601675.1 Faecousia sp. | reverse complement strand
TATGAGCGGCGGCTTTATCGTGGTCAACCGGGAATTTAAGGGCATGACACCTGCGGGTATGACCTTCGGTGAGCTGGCAAGCTGCACCGGCGGCGGTGTCCAGACCCCCGGCTACATGGGTCACGGCAGACACTTCATCGCCTCCAAGAAGTTCGTGTCCGCAGAAGGCGGCATCGGCCGTATCGTGTGGATGCCCAAGGAGCTGAAGGACGATGTGGCTGATCGCCTGAATGCTACCGCTAAGGAGCTGCTGGGTATCGACAACTTCGTGGATATGATCGCTGATGAGACCATCACCACCGACGGCGAAGAGCTGCTCGGCTGGCTGACAGAGAAGAACCATCCCGTCCTGGGCATGGAGCCTCTGCTGTAATGTAACATAAAACGGCCCGGCGGTAGGGGAAACCGTACCGCCGCGCAATTTTTGAGGTGCTTTATGAAGGTAAATATTGACCGATGCCCCTTCTGCGGGTATAGCGAATTTATTGAGACACGCCAGTGGAACACCGATGCCTATGTGACCGGCGAGGCGCTGTTTGGTCAGGAACTGCACCATCTCATTTGCCGTCACTGCGGCAGCGTGGTACGCAGCTATGTGGAAGACCCGGAGCTGCTCCTTAAAAAGAAGAATCGCAGAATAAAGGAATAAGTCTATGAAAGTAGTATTTCAAATCGAGGGCGCAAGCCCCGTTCAAATTGAATGTAACGCCGGAGATAATCTGCTGGAGCTGGCAAGACGGGCAAACGTTGCCATCGACGCTCCCTGCAGCGGCAACGGCTCCTGTGGCAAGTGCCGCGTAAAGCTGATTGAGGGCGAGTTGGATACCATCAAGAGTCGCCACATCTCCGACGAGGAATATGAAGCCGGTTGGCGCCTTTCCTGCAACTCTAAGGTGCTTACCGACTGTGTTGTTTTCGTGCCGGATATTGCATCCGCTTACCAGAGCAGAATGAAGACCGCGGACTTAAGCTCTCCCCAGGAACTGGCAATTTTCGAAAATACCAAGGCTGCGATGGAGGCAGGCGGGTTGGCTTTTGTCAACAATTTCTGCGCCCTGCAGCTGGAAATGACAGCTCCTACCGAGGACGACACTATGCCTGACATCGAGCGTCTCCAGTGGGCAATCCAGGCGCAGCTGGGCTGCGAGAAAGTGGTCGTTCCCTATGCGGTAATGGTAAAGCTGGCAAGCACTCTGCGCGAGAATGATTTCCGAGTCTGTGTCAAGGGCGAGCAGCAGGAAAATGCTTTCCGCTGTATGGAAATCTGCCCCTATGACGATACCACCATCGTCGGCTGCGCCATCGACATCGGTACGACTACTGTTACTATGGTGCTCACCGACCTTAACTCCGGCAAGCTCCTTGCCAAGGGCTCTTCCGGTAATGGACAGATCCGCTACGGCGCGGATGTCATTAACCGCATTATCGAGTCCTCCCGTGAGGGCGGCAAGAAAAAACTCCAGGATGCTATCGTCAAGGAAACCCTGAGCCCCATCATTGCAAAGCTTTGCGCCACCGCGAACATTTCCGCCCGGAGCATCCTGCGGCTTTCCATCGGCGCCAATACCACCATGAACCACCTTTTGGTGGGCGTGGACGCGGACCCGGTGCGTATGGACCCCTACATTCCCAGCTTTTTTGCGTGGGATGGTCTGCTTGCCGGCGACTTGAAGCTGCCTGCAAATCCCATTGCCCCCGTAGTCATTGCCCCCAATATCGGTTCTTATGTTGGCGGCGACATCACTGCCGGTACTCTGGCAACTATGATGTGGGATCACGATGAAATGACCCTGTTCATCGACCTGGGCACCAACGGTGAGATCGTCTTTGGCAACCGGGATTTCCTTATGAGCTGCGCCTGCTCCGCAGGTCCTGCCTTTGAGGGCGGCGACATCTCCTGCGGTATGCGCGCAACCGACGGCGCAGTGGAAGCGGTGACCATCGATAAGGAAACCATGGAGCCCACACTGACCGTCGTAGGCGATGCCGGTCAGAAGCCCGTTGGTATCTGCGGAAGCGGTATCATCGATATCATTTCCGAGCTGTTCCGCTGCTCCATCATCAACGCAAAGGGTCTGTTCCAGCGAGAGGGCAGCCGGGTCAAGCGTGATGAGCACGGAATGGGTCGCTATGTGCTGGCAACCGCTGCCGAGAGCGAAACCGGCAGGGAAGTGTCCATCAATGAGGTGGATATCGACAACTTTATCCGCGCCAAGGGTGCTATTTTCTCCGGTATCGATACGCTGCTGCAGAGCGTGGATATGACCCCGGAGTGCATTGAAAAGGTATATGTTGCCGGCGGTATCGGCAGCGGTATCAATATGAAGAACGCCATCAACATCGGTATGCTGCCGGATGTGGAACTGGAAAAGTACCAGTATATCGGCAATTCCAGCCTTACCGGCGCTTACGCCATGGTCATGAGCAACGCGGCGGTAGAGAAGTGCCATGAGGTGGGCGCAAATATGACCTACCTGGAGCTTTCTACTTACCCCGGCTATATGGATAGCTTCGTGGCAGCTTGCTTCCTGCCCCACACCAACGCGGGTCTTTTCCCCAACAGTATTCAGGAGTAACCTATGCAAGTAGAAAACCATAAAGAAGAAGTGCCTTTTTCCTACTATGAAAACCTCTACGGAAACCTTACCCCCGCAGAGGTGACCGCCCGTTTAAGCGGCGTAAAGTGGGATGGAAAGGAATTTTATGTAAACTTACTGGGCAGAGAATATGCCCTTTCTCACCCCGCATACGGGATCCGGGCAACGGATGGCGGCAATGTGCCCCCACTGCCTACCCAGACGTTCCTCCTTCGCTATTTGCTGGAGGGAAAGACCGTAGCGGATTGCGGCAAGTGGCTGACCTTCCGGGAAATGCCCTGGGGCGAGCTGTACATCAAGCCTTATACGGGCAGAGTGCTGACCCGGGCGGCATTTACTCTGGGAACCCGGCTGGACGCGTTCCGGGCAGCTGCCGAAAAGATGGGCGCGAGCCCCGTGTCCCACGGCGATGCGGGCTTTGAGTTTACCCTCATCGGCAATTACCGGATGCGGATCCTTGCCTGGGCAGGGGACGAGGAGTTCCCCCCAAACGCCCAGGTGCTCTATACCGACAATTTTGCGGAAGGCTTTGCCGCCGAGGACCGAGTGGTGGCAGGTGATATCCTGATTTCCGCAATTAAGGCAAATATGTAAGAAAAAGTTGGAAAAATCCTTGACATTTGCCTAAAAGACAGATATAATACTTTAGCCTGCGTCAGTAGGCAATCCTTGCTTCCGGCGCGACCGGAGGCCAAAAGTCCAAAAGGAGGTGCAATCAACATGGCTAAGATCACCGGTAAGTACGAGGTGCTTTACATCATCGACCCTGCTCAGGGCGAAGAGGGCATCGCCGCACTTGTGGAAAAGTTCAAGGCAATGGTGGAGGCGGAGGGTACCCTGTCCAACGTGGATGAGTGGGGCAAGCGTCGTCTGGCCTATCCCATCAACGACCTGACCGAGGGCTACTACGTTCTGATGAACTACGAGTCCAAGCCCGAGTTCCCCGCAGAGATGGAACGTGTGATGAAGATCACTGAAGGCGTTCTGCGCTGCCTGACCACTGCAGTGGAAGAGTAAGGAGGATTCTCTATGCTTAACCACATCACTATCATGGGTCGCCTGACCCGTGACCCCGAACTGCGCCGTACCGGCAGCGGTGTTGCCGTAGCCAGCTTCACTCTGGCTGTGGACCGCGATTTCGGTAAGAACGAAAACGGCGAGCGGGAAACCGACTTCATCGACTGTGTCGCTTGGCGTCAGACCGGAGAGTTCGTCTCCAAGTATTTCACCAAGGGCCGCATGGCGGTGGTGTCCGGTCGGCTGCAGATCCGCGGCTGGACCGATAAGGACGGCAACAAGCGTCGTACTGCTGAAGTCGTTGCAGACAATGTCTACTTCGGCGACAGCAAGCGTGACGGAGATTCCGGCAATTCCTACGGAAATGCTTACGGCTCCGCTCCCGCAGCATCCGGCTTTGGCGGCTATTCCGCTCCCGAGCCTTCCGCAGCATCCGATTTCGCGATGCTGGACGACGATGACGCACAGCTGCCCTTCTAATTCTTGACTTTTCTACAACTGCTTACGAAGGAGGTTATTTCCATGGCTAACGAACAGCGTGTTCGTCCCCGCAAGCGCAAGAAGGTTTGCGCATTCTGCGTGGACAAAGTAACCAGCATCGATTACAAGGATACTGCAAAGATCCGCCGTTACCTGTCCGAGCGCGGCAAGATCCTGCCCCGCCGTACCACCGGCACCTGCGCAGCCCATCAGCGTGACCTGACCACCGCTATCAAGCGTGCTCGCCAGATCGCTCTGCTGCCCTACGTTGCTGACTAATTGAAAAAGCTTACCCCCGGAAGTTTTCTTCCGGGGGTTCTTTTTTGTTTTTTTGTTGTCATTGCGAGCCTGCTTCAGCAGGCATGGCAATCTATGTGCTTGGAACGACAGGAAAAATCATTCATTAAAGAACAGTAGGGAATACCAGGTGATGATATTCGCGCCGTAGTGGAATTCCAGTCCGCAGGCCTCTAAGGTGGGGATAATGTTGATGCCGTGGCTTTCAATGCAGGGGTGCATTCTGCCGGGCATCCGGCAGGGAAGACCGTCTAAGTACGCGCAGCGGTCGCAAATGGAGCAGGCCTCTGTGGAGAGAATGTAGGGGTGGATCCCTTGCTCACGCATAAGGTCTTGCACCTGGTTCGTCACCTTTTCGTGTTCCGGGCGGGTGTCTAAGGACTCCTGGATGTTGGCAACATCGGAGACCTCAGTGATGGTGCCGATGAGCAGGCAGTTCTTGTAGCCCAGGCACTTTTTCTCACATTCGTCCACCTCGCCTACACCGGGAGGGCAAGCCCAGGTCCTGCCGTACATGGGGCATTCGTTTTGGCAAATGTAGCGGATGCGCTGGGAAAATTCGATGCTCTTGGGGTCAATATAGGTGTAGATGTAAAGGGGCAGCTCCGAGAGCTGCTGATCCAATTTCTCTCTGTCCATCATTTCAGTTCCTCCAAAATCCGCTCACAGCCTTCGCAAATATCCGCCCAGGTCTGTGTGAAATCACCGGTGTACCAGGGGTCGGCAACATCCCGGGGGAGGAAGGGCAGAAAACGATCCTCGCCGGGGAAAAGACGGTGAAGATTGCGGATGTTGTTGCGGTCCATATAGTAGATGCGGTCGTAGTAGGCAAGATCCTTTTTTGTGATTTGCCGGGCATATTTCCCGGTAGGATCGATGCCGTGGCGCAGCAGCTCCCGCCTGGCGGGGGGATAAACGGGATTTCCCAGTTCCTCCGTGGAGGTAGCCGCGGACGCGATCTCAAACTGCTGGGAAATGCCTGCCTTTTTCGCCATATCCCGCAGCACAAACTCCGCCATGGGACTACGGCAAATATTGCCGTGGCAAACAAAAAGTACCTTTATCATTCGTTTTTCCTCATTCTTTATTGTCATTGCGAGGCTGCAAAGCAGCCGTGGCAATCTTTTTTTGTGTATTATACCACGCATTGCGCGTAATTGCAACTTGTAGGGGCGACCATCGGTCGCCCGCGGGCGGTTAATAACCGCCCCTACAATTTGTCGGCAAGGGTAATGTTCTATCATAGCTGCTTTTGCAGTTATGGACGGGCAGCGGCAATTGGGGAGTAGAAAATATTGATTTCTTTTGCGTATCGGAGTATAATGAATCCGACGAACAAAAAAAGAACTAATGGGAGGTGTACTGTTATGGCTACAAAATGTAGTTGGTGCGGAAAACAGATAGGTTTCTTAGATGTAACCTACACATATGAAAAGGTAGGTGACAAGGAACATTGGATTTGTAGTGAATGCTCTGGGAAAGTTTCTTCGGCTATAAATGGAAATATCACATTCGAGGAAATCAAAACAGAAAGAACGGTGCCAGAACTATTCAATCACTTAAACGAACAGATGAAGCCAACCGATGAAATGATACAAGCCAGAAAAGTTAGACAAGAGCAAGAACAAATCAAAGACGACGCTCGGCGGACTAATCCGTTGTATGACGACATACATCAAATTGCAGGAGATTTGAGATTTATAAAAAACTATCTTATCTTCTGTATCGTTGTTGGTATTTTTTTCGGTTTCATTTGGCTCATTACTATGCTGTGATACTTATAAAAGCAGCCGCCGACCGGATGGTCGGCGGGTGGGCTATTTCTGCTTTTCTGTTACAGCAAGTGCGCAAGCATTTCTTCTCTTGTAAGAGAGCTTAGGTCTGACGGGGCGATGTCGAAAACGGTCTTGCAGCCACGGTCGCCGCGGGCGTACATCTTCATAGCCGCCCGGGCGGTTGCCACCAGCATGCTGGCGGTGAACTGGGGATTGGAGTCCAGGGTCAGCTTGTACTCGATGGTCTGGTGTCATTCTTTGTCCCAGCCGGTGATGCCGCTGCGGATCACGCTGCCGCCGTGGGGCAGACCGCTGTGGTTTTTCTGCAGTTCTTCCGCGGTAACAAATTCCACAGTGGTATCGTAGTCAGCAAAGTAATTGGGCATGGTCTTGATGGCAGTTTCGATGGCAGCTTTGTCCGCGCCCTCCTCTGCTACCACATAGCAGTACCGGGTGTGCTTTTCCCGGGTAGTCAGCACCGGATCTTCACCCCTACGGACCGCGTCCATAGCCTGGGGAACAGGGATGGTGTACTGGCGGCAATCTGCCACGCCGGGGAGCCGGCGCACCGCGTCGGAATGACCCTGGCTGACGCCCTTACCCCAGAAGGTGTAGTCCTTGCCCTCCGGCAGCACAGCGCCACCGTACAGACGATTGACAGAGAACAGACCGGGGTCCCAGCCCACAGAGATAACAGCGATGTGGTCGCCTGCCGTTGCTGCCGCGTCCACCGCTTTATAATGGGCGGGGATGTTGGCGTGGGTGTCAAAACTGTCGATGACATTGAAATCCTTGGCAAGCGCCGGGGTCATGACAGGCAGGTCTGTGGCGCTGCCGCCGCAAAGCAGCAGAATGTCCAGTTTCTCTTTCCACAGGGAAATCTCGTCCATATGCACTACCGGCACATCCGGGGTCAAAATGGTCACAGATTTGGGGTCACGCCGGGTAAATACTGCCTCAAGGCGCATATCCGGGTTCTGCCGGATGGCGCACTCTGCGCCCTTGGCAAGGTTGCCGTAGCCAACAATACCGATACGAATCATATAAAAGCCTCCGTTTTGCATATAGGATATGCAATTTACATCTATTTACCAAAAGTTTATCATAGGAAACGCCAAGGTGTCAACCGGAAAGTAGAGCCTATGAGGTCTTGCACTTGTGTCATAGTTGGGTTATAATATAAAAAAGTAAGGAGGGGTTGCGGATGAAAAAACGGATCATTTTGATCGCTTTCGCTATTCTGGTTGTTGGCACGCTTGCCTGGCGCTTTTGGCCCCATTCTTTTTCGGAGGTAATGCCTGTAGAGAAAGAGGCGGTGCTTGGCTTTTCCGGTGGTGCGATTATCCAGAAGATCGGAAATGGGGAAACATATCAAGACACCTATCAGCTGGATATCCACGAACCCCAGGATGACCGGGTAGGGCAGATTCTGGAGCTTTTGACATCCTCCGACTACCGGCAGGACTTCCGCAATCTGCTGCCCTGGGATGTAGGCTCCGTAGGCGCAGATAAGAATTTCGATGGACGCACGGTGACCACGCTGTTTACCTGGGGAAGTGAAAAGGATCATTACATCAGCATTCAGTTTCTTAGCCCCACCGTTGTGGCTGTTTCCATAGGAGGAGAAGAATTCCGGGTCTATCACCCCACAAACAAGCAGGTGCTTAGTGACCTGGTCGTGTATTTGCAGACCAACGGAACAAAAGGATAAAAGGAAACCCAGCCGTAAATCGGCTGGGTTTTTGTATACTTATAAAACTTCATCAGAAAGCTCTTTGAGAACGGCATCCAGCTGGGCATTGACAACATCAAAGTCCGCCACCGCGTCCATCACCTTGCCGTAGGCGCGGTTTTTGCCCGCCTCCTTCAGCTGTACCGCAAGCTCGGCAAGCTCCTGGGCGTGGGTATCGTTGTGCTTTACCATAAACTGCATCAGTGCCAGCATTTCTTCCAGGTCTGCCGCCTCGTGAGGCTCATCGTGGGCGTGGAACTGACCGCCGTGACTGTGGGCGTTGGGGTCGGGTTTTACACCGGAGACCTGGTACATCCGGGAGTTGGAGATCATTACCTCCACCTGCAGGTGAGAGGAGAATAGATTACAAAGCTGCTGGGCGCTCATAAGACCGTTGGATACCTTGCTTGCGGCGCCGCTGTGGTGACCGTCGATGGCCTCCCGGCTCATGCCGTGGGCAATGGTCAGGCGACCGCCAACTTTTAATAGTCCCGCCAGGGTGCGGATCAGCCGCTTGGGGTTCGGGAAGTGGGGGAATGCGTTGTAGACCACGATCACATCAAATTTCTTATCAAAGGCGGTCTCTTCCACATCTCCGCAGACCACCTGTACTTTCGGTTCGTCTGCAAACTTTGCCGTTGCGATCTTTGCCATTTCCGGAGAGATGTCGATGCCGGTGACCGATGCCACATTCCGCTCCAAATAGTAGGGGAACATCACGCCTGTTCCGCAGGCAACGTCCAAGATATCCTGCCCGGCTGTCACCTCAGCGTTATTCAGAATCGTGCCGATAATAGCGTCGCTTTTGATCATCTCCGCGTCCCAGGTGGGAGCGCAGCGGTCGAAAAATTCAATAATATCTTTCTTTTCCATAGAATTCCTTCCATCAGCCGAAGAATGTGGCGGTGTCGATCTTCTGATAGCCGCCGAAGCTGCCGGGGCAGGCGAAGATCTCATCCGCAAGCTCCATACCGAAAAATGCCTTTGTGACCTCGTTGGTCTTCGCTGTCATATCGATGTCCGCGAAGGCTTCGGGATAAACGGTTTTCGCGATGAACCAGGTGTTGATGAGGGTCAGCTCATAGTTGGTGTAGTAGGCATTGAACGCCATTTCCAGGTATACTTCACCGTTTTGCCAGGCTTTGCAGGTGTCGAACATAGTGGGGTCTTCTGCGTAAAGAGGCTTGATGTTCTTGACCGCTGCGGCGTCCATAATGATGATATCCATCACTTCGCCCAGCTCAACGAACTTCTCTTCCTCAATGGGACCGACGCCTTCCATTCCCAGTCCGCTGACGGCGTTCTTGATGCCGGCAATCTGGAAGGGCGCGTAGGTTTCCGCGGTCATCAGATGGTTGGTAGTGCCCCAGTTGCCCAGACCGCACATATACACGCTGGGCTTTTCTTCCTCGGGGATATTTGAAACGCGCGCCTGGATGGCGGCGGTCTCATCGGCAATGAATTTAAGTAAGGCTTGTGCCTTTTCTTCCTTGCCGAAAAGATTGCCAAGAAGCTCCATACAGCCGGCAAAACTGTCGTCAAAAACACCCTTTGCGCCGGATTTCAAAGTAATCACCGGCACACCCAGCTGCTGCTGGAGAGCGTCGCTCTTTTCCACGTCCTCAAACTCGGAGATCACGATGTCCGGCTCACAGGAGAGAATTTTCTCCGCCTCTGCACTTTGCGCCATAGGTCCGCCTACGCCGCAGGAGGGGAGTGTGTTAAACACATCGCCGTAGGCCAGCACATAGGGACGAGCTACGCTGTCAAACATGGCGGGACGCTCCGTAAGGGTAGTGTTATCAATATCTTCCACACCGGCAAGGAGATTTACATCGCCGATGTAGCTATACATTCTCAGTGCGCCCGCGCCCACGCAGACCACCCGTTCATAGCTGCCGGGAATCACAGATACCTGACGACCGATCATATCCGTAACGGTGATCTCCTTCGGTTCGGTATTGTGGGTGGGGGCGGAGGCTTCCGTGGAGGGAACCGGTGTGTCTACGCCGCCGCAGGCACACAGGGAAAGGACCATTACGAACACAAGGATCAACGCGAAAAACTTCTTTACTTTCATTTGTAATATCCTCCTAAAATGATTTTCTGTCCGTCCACATCGGTGATCTTGACATCGATGTCAAAAATGTCCTTAATGATTTCCTCGGTGACGATCTCCTTGCCGCCGGTGTATTTTACCTGACCATCCTTCATAAAGAAGAACTTGTCGCCGAAATACAGCGCCTGGTTCAAATCGTGCAGAGAGGATAAAATGGCAATATTCTTCTCCCGGGCAAGCTTTTTCGCCTCCTGGATGATAAGGTGCTCGTTGGCGATATCCAGGTTGCCGGTGGGCTCGTCAAAGATCATCAGTTTTGGCTCTTGCGCCATAGCGCGCGCAATGGCGATCTTCTGTTTTTCGCCGCCGGAAAGGGCCTCCGCGCTGCGGTTTGCAAAGGAAAGCAGCTGCATATCCTCTAAGATCTTTTCCACCGCATCGTAATCTTCCTTGCCGGCTTTCAAACCGAAGTAGGACACTCTGCCCATAAGCACGGAGTCAAAGACCGTAAGGTCGCCGAAGTGAATGTGCTGAGGCACATAGGCGATCCTTCTTGCCCGTTCCCGCCGCTTCATTTTGAGAAGATTCTCGCCCTCAAAGGAGATCGTGCCCTTTTGCGGCTCACAGATGCCCAAAATGTTTTTGAAAAGGGTGGTCTTGCCGGAGCCGTTTTTGCCCAGCACGATGCCGATCTGCCCCTGTTCCAGCGCTAAGGATGCGCCGTCTAAGACGGGATTTGCGCCACTACTGTACCGAAAATGCAGGTTGTCGATTCTGATCATCTGTGGTTCTCCTTTCTGCTGAAAATGATGGCAATGAAGAAAGGAGCACCCAGCAGGGAAGTGATAGCGCCTACCGGCAGAGCAGAGCCGCTGCCGATGCACCGGGACGCGGTGTCTGCCAGTAAAAGCAGCAAACTGCCACTCAGGCAGGAAACGGGAATGGTGACCCGGTGATCCTGTCCCAAAAGCTTTTTCGTCACATGGGGGCAGATAATGCCCACAAAACCGATGACGCCTAAGAAGGAAACGCATACCGCGGTAATGGCGGATGCCAGCAGGAGAGAGGTGAAGCGAAGCCCCTCTACATGGATGCCCATGGTCTTGGCGGCAGCCTCACCGCTGAGGAGCGCATTATATTTCCAGGACATCAAAGAGAAGAAGATTATGCCCACGATCACCACTGCAAGCATAATACCGTCGGTGCGGTAGGTGGCTCTTCCCAAGTCACCAAAGCTCCAGACGACTGCCGCGGAAAGGCCCACATCGGTGGCGTAAAACTGCAAAATGGTGGTAGCAGCGGTCCAGACCGCGCCTACTGCCATACCTGCCAGCACCACCACATTGGGGGAGAAGGACCGCAGGGTACAAAGCCCCAAGATCAGCAGGACGGAAACCGTTGCAAAGAGAAAAGCCATCGTGCTGGTTGCAAAGGGGTTTGCTCCCACATCAAAGCCGGAGAGGTTGTTACCGGTGGAAAGGAAACCGCCGGCAAAGGCGATGATGGAAAGGTTTGCACCGAATACCGCCGCGTTGGAAACGCCCAGGGTGGAGGGGGCGGCCATGGTGTTGTTGAGGGTGGTCTGCATCACAAGACCGGAAACGCTGAGTCCAGCACCTGCGATCACCGCAGCTAAAATGCGAGGGATACGGATGTTCCATATAATTCTTGTTTGGGCAGCAGAGCCGCGTCCTATGAGGGCGTTCCAGCCCTCCGCGAAAGTCATATTGGACGAGCCCACAAACAGGCAAAGGATCGCCAGGACCACCACGGCAATATTCAAAGTCACAATGATGATGGTGTTGCGCCTTTTTTGCTTCAAAAGTGTCAATGCAGTGTTCATAAGTACTCCGGGTTGTTTTGATTTTCTTTATTATACTAAAGCACTGTTGAGAATGTAAGCCCCCCGGGGGGTTGTTTTTTTGAAAACTTGCGCGCTTTTTGCAGATATGCTATAATGAGCAAAAAAGGAGGGATTATTATGAAAAAACGGTTTTGGCTTTTACCGCTGCCTATCATCACCCTGGTGCTGGAGCTGCTCCCCTGGGGCGCGGTGCTGCTGTTTGCGAATCCCGAGGGCGAACCCTGGCGGAAGACTACCTCGTATTTCGATCTGCTGCCCTTCGGTTATGCCAATTTCGGACCCTTTTTCACAGCGGTCTTGAGCTGCGTGATGCTCGTCTTTTTGGTGATCTACTGCCTGACCGGTAAAGAGAAACTGCTGAGCCCCATAAAACTGAGCCTGGTGTTCTGCGTGGCTTTTTCTCTGCTTCCGCTTATGTACGGCCTTCCGTATTATTCCTGGGTAGCCGCGCTGATCTCCCTCAGCCTGGGCGCGGAGCTTTGGCTCTTCGACCGACACAGAAAAAGTCTGTAAAGCCCTTGCTTTTTTGGACGCGGGTGCTATAATCGTTAGAAAACCATCACATCGAGGCGAATTACTTTGAAGATCATCGACTTTCACTGCCATGTCTATCCCGATACCATTGCTCCCAAGGCGGCGGAGAGCATCCGCATTTTCTATGGCTTGGGCGTGGACTCTATGGACGGCAGAGTCAGTACGCTTTTGGACCGGGGCACTCAGGCAGGCATCGATTCCTTTGTGATCCTGCCGGTGGCAATGCGCCCGGAGCGTACCCGGCACATTAACGATTTTATCATCGAGCAGGTGGCTGCGCAGCCCCGCTTTTACGGCTACGGCACCCTCCACGCAGGTATGGAAAATATCTGCGAGGAAGTGGAGTACGTTATGGAAAAGGGCCTGCGGGGCATCAAGCTGCACCCGGATTCCCAGGTCTTTGCCATTGACGACCCCCGGCTCTTTCCCGCCTATGATATGATCCAGGGCAAGCTGCCGGTGATCCTGCACATGGGCGACCAGCGCTACGATTACTCCCATCCCCAGCGGCTGCGGCGGGTGCTGGAGCAGTTTCCGAAACTCCAGGTCATTGCTGCGCACTTTGGCGGATATACTATGTACGAGACCGCGGCGGAGCTGCTTTCCGATAAGGATTGTTTCTTCGACGTGTCCAGCTCTCTGATGTTTATGGAAGAGGGCGTTGCAGAGAAGTTTATCAACCACTACGGCGCGGATCGCCTGGTCTACGGTGATGATTACCCCATGTGGGACCCGGTGGAGGAAATGGCGCGATTCCAAAAGCTGAAGCTGACGGACCGCCAGTTCGAGCAAATCGCTCACGAAACCGCGGAATATCTTTTAAAACTGAAATAAAAAACGGCGGGCTGCTTAATGCAGCCCTCTGTTTTGCTGTGCTTTTGGGATTGTTTACAATTCATTCCCGTGGTCTTTGTTGACATTCTCCTCTTAATATGGTATATTTGTGGAAATGTATGCCAGGGAGGGACATTCGCTCTCTGTTAACAGACGGGAGGTGAGCTGCTGTGAAAAGATTTCTTGTATGTGTTTTGGCTATATTTATGCTGTGTGCGTGCTTCGGTTGCGGACAGAAAGCGGAAAATAATGCGCTTTGGATCGTCACAGAGCGCACCACCTGGGACCGGATGAACGGACAGACATGGATCCTCATCGACGAATTTGAAGAGAGCCACCCCGGGATCACCGTGCGGCTGGACATCCTGCCCACAGATACCCAGGAGCGGTCTGTCTATTTGCAGCAGCTGCGTACCCAGATCCTCCGGGGCGGCGGACCGGACGGATATCTGCTGCCTACCTCCAGCGAGCTTACCTTTGACAATTCCGTCGGCTATACGTTCCAGACCGTCGAGCCTCTGTTTGCGGATGCCTACCAGGCAATGGAAAACGGAATTTTCCGGGACATCAGCAGTCTTTATGATGCCGATGCAGACCTGAATACGGAGACGCTCCTGCAGCCGGTAATGGATGCCGGCGTGCTGGAGGGAAAGCGGTATATCCTGCCCCTGCGTTACGACATCCCCGTAATTTATGCGGATGCTGAGCAGATGAAAAAAGCTGGTCTTCCTGCGGAGCTTTTGGAGAAGGATATTCTTTCTCTTATGACCGCGGCAGCGGAAACGAAGGACCTTTACTGGTCCAACAGCGCTGCCTACTACGGTGCTTCCGCCCTGGGACATTGGATGAACTATGAGACGCAAGGCGTAAATGTGACCCAGGAGCAGCTCCGGGACTATTTCTCTGTGTATCAGACCCTTACCGCCCAGGTCGTCTCCCCGGACGATCTGTACTTCAGCTACAATACAAAGCTCAATGTGCGCAACTATGTTTGGAAGCATTATAAAGGCCAGTTTTTGGGCAATGTAGAGGTCGATGCATCCATGAGTGGACGGGAAGGCAATCTGCCCCGCTATCCGATGCACATTGGCACTCTTGCCGACCTTTTGGACTACGCGCCGATCTATCAGTATGAGCAGGCACCCATCCACATTGTTCCTATGCGGGGACTGGACGGGCAGGTGGTGGCGAAGGTCACCTACTATGCTGCGGTGGGCGCGGGCTGCAAGAACACAGAGCTGACATATGAATTCCTGCGGCAGTTCTTAACCGAAGAGTCCCAGCTTGAAAAGAATCGCCCTCAGAGCAAAAACGCCGTAGGCGATAAGGGCCGCATTATCAATACCATGAACGCGTCCCAATACCCCGGACTCATTGAAGCCGGCTGGCCGGTTCGCGCGGAAGGGTCCCTCAATCCTCTTTGGCAGATGTTCCGCAAGCAGTTTTACTCCAAGAATGCGTCAGATGCCTATAAGGACACCATGCGCAAGATCGGACTTTCCGACTTGGAGGAAAGCTGGGCGGCGGTGCTCAGCGCCGACGTGGACCGGGTGTGCTTTGGCGCGGACTTAGGAGAAACCTTTGAGGCGTACCTGGATATGCTAAATGATCCCGAGACCCATGTTCCTAGGTCCGCGGATATCGATGCACTTTCCCAGCGGCTTTTGTGGCAGCTGAGGCTGCAGGTAGGGGAGGGCTGATATTATGAAGCTATCGAAAAGAGAAACCCTCACCGGCTACGCCCTTGTGTTGCCCCTGCTTGTTGGCTGCGTGCTGTTTTATGCAGTACCTTTCCTGATGGTCGCTTGGTATTCCGTAGTAAAGGGAACCGGCAGCAGCCAGATCTTTGTGGGACTTGGCAATTACATACGGCTGTTCCAAAATGAGATCTTCCGTCTTGCCTGCAGCAATACCTTCCTGTTTTTGGCGCTTGGTCTGACCCTTACCTTCCTGTTCGGCTTTGCCATCGCCCACCTTTTGAAGGCAAAAACCGCAGGCAGCCGAATGCTCCGTACTGCGGTGATGCTTCCTTATGTGATGCCGGTGGTAGGCGCGGTGCTGCTTACGGATGTGGTGTTTACGGAAGCGGGCCTTATGAACCGGCTACTGGATGCGCTGGGACTTCCTGTGCAGCAGTGGCTTTCCGGAAACGGCGCGTTTTTTGTGGTGCTGGGGCTTTACTTATGGAAAAGCACGGGTTACAGTGCTATTTTGCTTCTGTCAGGTCTCGTAACCATCCCCGGTGAGCATTACGATGCCGCTGCTTTGGACGGCGCGAACAAATGGCGGCAGCTCTTGCATGTGACGATCCCCCAGATGTGGTACAGCATTTTCTTCTCCTGCGCCATTTCTCTACTTAATGCTTTCCGTTGCTTCCGGGAGGTCCTGCTGATCGGCGGCGACCACCCCCACAGCAGTATCTATATGCTCCAGCACTTTATCAACAACAGCTTCGGGAAGCTCAGCTATTCCAAGATGACCGTTGCGAGTATGCTCTTTATCGCGGTGCTGTGCATGGTTTTCGGACTTTGCTACCGCTTCGTGCTGCGGAAGGAGGCGTACAAGGAATGAGGAAAAGACGCCCCTTTGTAGCCATCCTGGCGGTGTTTCTTACCGCCCTTTGCGTGGTGCCGTTTTTGTACCTTTTGGTCAGCAGCCTGATGAAAGACGGCACATTCTCTGCCTACGCCTACTATCAGGCATTTTTAGGACAGACGGTGTATTTGCTGCGCTTTTGGAAGAGTGTGGGTATCAGCACTATTATCGCCGTGGGACAGACGGTTATTGCTACCCTGGCAGCTTACGGCTTTGCCCGGTTCCGCTTTCCGGGCAGAAATGCCCTGCTGTTTACGCTTATGGTACTGATGATCCTGCCCATCCAGGTGACCTTGATGCCCAATTTCATGGTCCTGGAAGAGCTTGGATTTTTGTATACCGACGCATCTTTAATCGTGCCCGGAATCTTTGTCCCCCTGGGCGCGGTGATCATGACCCAAAGCATCCGGGCAGTGCCGGTATCCCAGGTGGAGGCGGCGCGGCTGGACGGCTGTGGTACCCTCCAGGCACTTTTTAAAGTGATTCTGCCCGGGGCGCGCAGCGGTCTTGCCTGTACCTTCCTGCTTTCGTTCTTAGATGGCTGGAATTTGGTGGAGCAGCCCATCACCTACCTGCGTCAGTTCCGGGACTATCCCATTTCTGTGGCACTGGCGACCCTGCCCCCCGAAGATCCTACGGTGCTGCTTGCCTGCTGCGTGCTGGTGTGCGTTCCGGTGCTGTTCCTGTTCGCTTTCTTCAACCGGGAGCTGGGCGAGGGCGTCTCTATGGGAGGTGAGAAATAGCGATGAAACGAAAAGTTCTGTGCGTATTCTCTCTGGTGCTGTTTCTCATTACTTTCTGTACCATCCTTTCCCCCTGGGTGTCCCGGGAAATGCAGACCCTGGTGGAAATAAAAAAGATCACCGGCAAGGTCACCATGCGAAATCCCAATGTAGCCGGCTCTGCCATTCACTTCCAGGAAACCGATGATATCCTCTTCCAAATCGTAGAGGGGGAAGGCTGGCAAGCCGGACAGAGGGTGCAGGAGGTTTCCCGCTGGAGCTATCAAAAGGAAATGGGACATGTTTCCATCAACGCAGGCACCAAGCTGGATGTGATCCTGTCTGCTTCCCGTCAGCCGGTGCCCGGTGATGCGGTGGCTGTGGTGGAGGAATTTACCGAGGGCGAGGATACCTTCCTGATCCTGTGGCCGGAGGGATCCCTGCGCAATACATACCCCAATTCCTTTACCTGGATCGCGGATAGCGAAAACGCGGTTCTTGTGAGCTTCCATAAGGCGAGATTCCCCTATTTCGAGCATCGGTATCTAAGCACGGTGGAGAGCCTTGTCCCGCCGGAAACGCTCGTTACGATCGACACGGAGACCGGAGAGCAGACTGAAACGGTAATTGAGCCCCCCAGTGCCCGCATCATCAGCATGACGGAGACCCGGCAGCTTTTGGAGAGTTTGCCTCTTGTGGCAGTGGTGGCTATGCTGCTGCTAATGGGCATATTCCTTTGGGCGCAGGGCTGCATCTTGTCCCGCAAGGGTTGGAAAAAGCCCCTGAGAAACGCGATGCTGGGTGCAGCAATACTGGGCGCACTGTCCGTAACGGTAGAGCGTATCGATCTTCCCGCGTCTATGCTGCCCCCCAAAAGCCTGCTGGATATTTCCCATTATGCAGGGGAGCTTTCCGCAATTCGCAGCCAGCTTTCCGCTATGGGCAGTACCATTCTCGACGATGCGTTCTCCTACGCAGTCCGCAGCAGCGCAGTGGTAGCAGGAATCGGCATCGCCGCCATGGTGGCATTGCTTCTCCTGGACCGCCTGTGGAAAACAAAAGACTAAACAAAAGGGCGAGCTGCATTAAGCAGCTCGCCCTAATGCTATGCAATTACATACCAAAAGCATTGGTAAACCAGAGGATCAGTGGCAACACCAGGGAGAAAAGGCTGATGAGCCAGGGGTAGATGACCTTTTTAGACAGGCTGGTGATCACTATGCAAATGAGGGTGACCGCCGCGGGAACGAGGATCGCCAGATCCCGGGACACGAAATATTGGAACTGCCCGTCCGCTTGTACGAAAAATCCCACCTGCTCCGGAAGAATCCGCAGACTATTCAGCGCCATAAACACAGCAACCACCGCTATGGGCAGGCTGAGGAACACGCCCCGGAGCTTATAGAGCAGCTTGAAGAAATTCTTTGCGCCACCTTTTTTGGTTTCGCGGTTTTCCATGGAGAAAGCCTCCTTTCCTGACAGACCCGGAAAACTTTTGCCGGGAAATGTAAAAGTACGAATAATTGGACTGTTTGCTTTGTATCCTTAAGACAAGAAATAAAACTTAAGGAGGAACAAACGATGAAAACATTAACGGTAGAAAGACGGACATACATTCCCTATCCCAACAGCGCTACCCGCCAGCAGATCGTAAGACGCGTGGTGGACGGGCTCTTGATGGCGGCATCGGGAATGGGCATCGCCGCGATGCTTTTGCTGTTCTTCGCTATGGCGTGATCACTTGCGGCGGTTGTCCCGGTACAGGGCGGCAAGACCCTTAATGAGCAGGTCCTTATCATAAAGGATGGGGGTCTTGCACATGGGGATGATGAACTTTGCGATACCGCCGGTGGCGATCACCGTGGTCTTGCTGCCCAGCTCCTGCTCCATCCGCTCAATCATACCGTCCAGCATGCAGGCAGTGCCCATCATAATGCCGGAACGCATAGCGTCGATGGTATTTCTGCCGATGGCTGCTTTGGGCTGATCCAGCTGCACGCCGGGCAGAAGAGCGGTGCGGTCGGTAAGGGCGTCCATAGAGATCTTCACACCGGGGATAATGCAGCCGCCAATGTGGGCGCCGGTTTCGTCTAACACAGACATGGTGGTGGCAGTGCCCATATCGATGACGATCAGCGGGGGCTTGTGCTCCCGCAGCGCCGCCACATCGGCAACCACCAGGTCCGCGCCGGTCTGTCCGGGGTTTTCCAGCCGGATGTTAAGTCCCGTCTTGATGCCGGGACCCACCACCAGGGCGGTCTTTCCGGTAAGCTTCTTGATGGCGGTCTGGAAAGAGTTCAGCACCTGAGGCACAACAGAACCGATGATCGCGCCTTCAATCTGCTCAGGGTCAATGTGATACACATCTAAAAGGATCTTTAAATCCACGCAGTACTGGTCGGAGGTCTTTGTGACCTCGGTCTGCAGCCGCGCTTCAAAGACGATCTCGTCGTTTTCCACGCCGCCCAGTACGATGTTGGAGTTACCGATATCCACAGTAAGAATCATATACTTTCCTCCAGCTCCGCCTGCCCAATGAGATAGCAGGCGGTTATTTTTCTGTCGTTTGCTTCAATAATGCCGGCGCTGCCGCCGTAGCTGCCACAAGAGCCGGGGTTCAGCACCCAAAGACCGTCTTCTTCCCGGTGGCAATCCGGGATGTGGGTATGGCCGTACAGCGCTGCCTGCGCACCGGCTGCCCTGGCATCCGCAACCAAACGGAAGATACCGGATTTTACGAAATGCCGGTGTCCATGGGTCATATAAAGGGAAACACCGCAGACCGTGAGAACGAGTATTTCTTTTGCCCAAACCGGGGCGCGGTACTTATCGCAGTTGCCGGGCACCTGGTAGAAATTCAGGTGGGGGTATTCCTCTTTGATCGTCTCCCCGTCATCGAAATAATCGCCCAAATGGACCACTGCGTCCGGGCGCACCTTGGAGATGCACCGGCGCATAAACGAGAGCCCCGCGTGGGAATCCGATAAAACAAGAATTTTCATAGTACACCAAAGCTCCCATAGCTGCATATAGTAGTATTGCGGATTATTAAGCCTATTATAGCAGGCATTTTGACGGGAGGCAATCAAATGCAGAAAAAATCTCAAGATTTTTCTATGCAGGAGGCGCTGCGGCTGATGAAAACACCTGCCGGGCAGCAGCTGATGGAGATGATAAAGGGCATGGACAGCACAAAGCTCAAGCAGGCAGCAGACCAGGCATCCGCCGGAAATTACGGTAATGCCCAGGACACCCTAAAAGATTTTCTCGGTCGTGAGGATGTGCAGGCGCTTATGAAGCAGTTGGGGGGATAAGGTTGGAGAATTTGGAATCCAAGATCGGGGAGATCATGGGAAATCCCGAAATGATGCAGAAAATCATGTCCATCGCCCAAAGTATGGGGGCGAATGAACCACTGCCCCAGGAAGCTCCCCCCAAGCCGCCGGAAGTTTCGCTTCCGGATATGGCGATGATCCAAAAGCTTACAAGCTTTGCAACGAAAAGCACCATCGACCCCAAGCAGCGAAATCTCTTAAACGCCTTAAGCCCATACCTGAGCCACCAGCGGATCGCCAAATTGGAGCGGGCCATGCGGGCGGCAAAGATGGCAGGAATGGCATCGGGGATCTTCGGCTTTTTGCAATCTGAACCGGGCAGGTGACAAGTTATGTATAACCGCTACACACCCCAAAACGACGGCTCTTTCCGCCGCAGCCGGCAGCAGGAGCAGGCAGTACCCCCGCCACCCCCTCCGGAAGAAAAATGGGAACAGCCGGTAAAGCAAACACTGCCGCCCGTAAGACAGGACGGCAGTGTAATGGGCTTTTTGCAGAGATTGCTCCCCAAAGGGTTCGATACCGGGGATCTGTTCGTTGTGCTGCTCCTCTTGCTCATTGCGGGAGACCGGGAGGAGGAGAAAAATACGGCGCTTCTGACCATCGCCCTGTATTTCTTTATGTAGATTCGTAAAGCTTGGGGAAGGTCCGCTTATCCGGGCGGTAAAGGAGTCCGTAAAGACCGGAGCAGACAAGTCCGCAGATAATAAAGATCATCCACATAAGGGAGTAATTGCTCTCGGTGAGGATCAGCATAAAGCTGATGAGGTACTGGGTCAGGGAAGAGAAGATGGAGTGGACCACGCTGGAGATGCCGCCTACCCGACCTCGGTGGGATGCGGGGATGCGCCGGGAGGTGTAGGGGTTGACACCCAAAACGGTGACCACTTCGCCCAAGGTAAAGACGAACATACCCACAAACAGCACCGCCGCAGCCGTACCCAAAGAGAACAGGGCAATGCCGCCAACAAACAGCAATAGTCCCATGATCGCCTTGGGGATCTCCGTGAATTTCTTCAGCAGAACGGTGAGAATGGGGGTAAAGACGATGACCACAAAGCCGTTGAGGGAGTTGAGGTAGCCGTAGAGAGTCGCGCCTGCCTCGCCCAAGGCGGTCTTCAGCTGCAGCGGAAGCAAAATGCCCACAAGATTGGAGGGCATGGAGGCAAAGCAGCCGATGAGCAGCATCCAAATCAGTACCGGGCGCTGCTTCAGCACGCTAATCACAGAGAGCTTGTCGTCTACGGGCATTTCATACTCGCTGTAGCTTTCTGCCATAGCGGCCGCATCTTCCGTTACCGCATTCTTTTTGTGCACAAAGAAGATGATCAGTAGGGTGGAAGTAAAAATTGCGATGCCGTTGATGCAGAATGCCAGCCGCAGGAAATTCTTAAACAGGATACCGGCAACGCTGGCGCCTACGATATAACCCAAATTGAAACCCAAATAGGAAAGGGAGTATGCCTTTTCCCGCTGGGCGGAGGTGGAGTAGTCGGCGTTTAGGGCATCGTATGCGGGGGCCTCGATGGTCTGGAATAGTCCTGCCAGGAACAGGATCACTGCCGTGCCGATGGATAGGGGCAGAATCGCCGCCAGCAGATAAAAGCTCACCGTCAAACAGTCAAAAAGGATAATAATGGACTTGCGGCTGAATCGGTCTGCTAATTTTCCGCCCAGCAGCGCCGCCGGAAAGGAAATTACCGATGCAGTGGCGATGAGCAGGGTGGACATACCGTCGGAAAGTCCTAATTTTGTGGTAAGAAAAAAGGTGAGCATGGGCCAGACGAATGAGCCCATTGCCGTAACCAGCTTGCCGATGAACAGAATATAGATCTCCTTTTTCAGTCCACCGTACTGGGTGATGAGTTGCTTCATTTTTATACCTCGCTGTGATTTTTCCACTGGAGTACACCGCGGATGCCTTGAAGCAGCGCGTCAATATCCCCTTGGGTAGTGTCCCGGCAGAGGGAAACGCGGAAAGAGCCGTCAATGATTTCCGGCTTTACTTTCATGGCGGTGAGTACATGGCTGCGGTGTCCCTTGGCGCAGGCAGAGCCTGCGGAAACGCAGATGCCGTCGTTTTGCAGCAGATTGAGAATGTTCTGGGTGGGAACACCGGGAATGGAAAGGGAGAGAATATGGGGTGCGTCGTGAGCGCCGTTGACCACGACCTCGTTAAGTTTACATAATTCTTCGATCAGACCGGTCAGCAGTCCGGTCTCTTTTTCTGTGTCCTCCCGGAAAGTGGCGCTGACCGCGCTACAGGCGGCGGCAAAACCTAAAATGGCGGGAGTTGCTTCCGTACCGCTGCGCATACCTGCTTCCTGTCCGCCGCCTAAAAGCAGGGCAGGGAAGGACTTGAGGTTCGGGTGAATATACAGCGCACCTGCGCCCTTAGGTCCGTGGACCTTGTGGGAGGAGATGCTGATGAGATCCGCACCCAATGTCTTTGCCTGGAAGGGGACTTTTAGGAATCCCTGGACCGCGTCGGTGTGGAAAAGGGCGTTGGGGGAAAGCTTATGGGTGAGTTTTGCCATTTGCGCAATGGGCATTACCGCGCCGGTCTCATTATTGACCATCATGACGGATACCAAAATAGTGTCCTTCCGCAAGGCAGTCTTCAGGGCGTCCAAAGTGACCCGACCCATTTCGTCCGGCTGGAGATAGGTAACTTCAAATCCCTGGGCTTCTAAGTCCTTCATGCAATTTAATATAGCGGGATGCTCGATAGCAGTGGTAATGATGTGCTTGCCACGCTTACCAAGGCGCTTGACGGTGCCGAAAATGGCCCAGTTGTCCGCCTCCGTACCGCCGGAGGTAAAGAATACCCGGTTCGGCTCAGCGCCCAAAGCCTTAGCTACCGTATTCCTCGCGGCGCGCAAGGCGTCTGCCGCATCCATACCGAACCGATAGAGGGAGCTGGGGTTGCCCCAACCATCTGTCAGCGCGGCGGTCATCGCCTCCACCGCCTCTTTGCAAGGCTTGGTGGTTGCGGAATTATCCAAATAGATCATAGTGTTTTCACTTTCCTACACAGAACCGCTCAAAAATGCGGTTGGTAATATCTTCTCTTACGGTGGCGCCGGTGACTTCGCCCATAGCCTCCATAGCCATTTCCACGTCCGTCAGCACCGCGTCCGGGGTAAGTCCTGCTTTCAAGCCGACCAGGGCAGAGGAGATGCCCTCCTGGGCTCTGCGGATGGCGTCATACTGCCGGGGGTTGGTAAGAATCGAGCCGTCGCAGGGAGCACTGCCTGCGAACATCAGGTCCACCGTATCCGCAAGAAGGTCAAGTCCCTCGCCGGTCTTGGCGCAGATGGGAATGATGGTGCTAAAGGGCAGATCCGACGGCTGCACCACAGCTCCCAGATCGGACTTATTAATGAGGGCGATGGAGTGGGGCGCGTCCATGCAGAGCTCAATGACCTGCCGGTCTTCCTCTGTGAGAGGAGCAGAGCCGTCGCAGACGAACAGTACGAGATCCGCGCTTTGCGCAGCCAAACGGGAGCGTTCCACGCCGATGGCCTCGATCCGGTCCTCAGTTTCATGGATGCCAGCGGTGTCAATGAGCCGCAGCCGGGTCGTTCCCAGCATGACGGTTTCTTCCACGGTGTCCCGGGTGGTGCCTGCGATCTCTGTTACGATCACACGCTCGTAGCCTGCAAGGGCGTTAAGGAGACTTGACTTACCTACATTGGGCTTGCCCGCAATGGCGGCGGCAACACCCTGGCGCAGGATGCGACCTTGTCCGTAGGTCTGCAACAGAGCCTCCAAAGCCTTTTTGTCCTCTTTCAGCGTCTTTTCGTAGGCAGCGAGTCCGAAATCTTCGATATCCTCGTCGGGATAATCCAGCACCGCGTGAAAATGGCTGCAAAGGTCTGTGAGATTCTCATAAACCGGCGCAAGCTTTTTCTGCAGCACGCCGCCTACCTGACCGGCTGCGTTGGCAGCTGCGTCAGCGGTCTCCGCTTCAATAAGATCGATAACCGCTTCCGCCTGGGTCAGATCCAGCTGACCGTTCAGAAACGCCCGCTTGGTAAATTCACCCCGTTTGGCAGGCACAGCGCCGGAGGCAAACAAACTATCAAGTCCCGCCGCAAGCACCGCAGGAGAGCCGTGGCAGTGAAATTCCACTGTGTCCTCTCCCGTATAGGTGTGCGGGGCGCGGGTATATACCGCCATGCATCGGTCGATGGGGCGGTTTTCCTTATCAAAAAGTGTACCCAAAATCAGCTTCCGGTTGGGGGCATCCCAAAGGGGGTATCCGCCATCGGGAGTAAAGACCTTTCCCGCGATCCGGGCACAGTCATCACCCGTCAGCCGCAGAATACCAATGGCGCTGATTTGGTTGCCGGTAGAAACGGCAGCAATCGTAGAAGACATAGTGAGCCTCCAAATAACCATACTATAATACAATATCATACCACCCCAGGAATAAAATTGCAACCTCCGGGCACAATAGACCGGGGTGATGCATTTGTATACGGGAAAACTGACCAATGAAAACATCCGCAGGATCTTCGATAACTGCGGCGACTTTATCTACCGCCCCCTAAAATGCGGCGGTTATACATTATATATTTATGCGATCGACGGACTTGTCTCCGGTGGCGATATCTCGGATTATGTGATAAAGCCGATCACCGAGCACCTTACCGGCAGCTCTATGAAAAGCCTTTATCAGACGGCGCTTGACGGCGGGGTCTATAACGCAGTGGCGGATGCCTGCGAAGATCTAAACAGCGTCGCATTGAAACTGGTCAATGGTTTTTGCGTGGTGCTGTTCCCGGAAGTGGGCGCCATTGCTTTCGAGGTCAAGACCGGTGAGAAGCGGGGGCTGGGCGCTCCGGAGGTGGAAAACACCGTCAAAGGTCCAAAGGATGCCTTCGTGGAAACGGTGCGTTCCAACACCAGCCTGATCCGCCGCCACCTGCGCAGTCCCGATCTGCGTTTTTACGAAACCCAGGTAGGCAGGCGCTCCCTTACCAATGTATCCGTGGTGTATTTGGAGGGACTGACCAACCCGGAGCTGGTGGAGCGGATGAAAGCAAGGCTGAGCAAGATCGATATCGACGGGATGCTCACATCCTCTGCTGTGGAGGAGTATGTCACCGGCTCTCGCCTTACCGCCTTTCCGCTGGTGCAGTATACGGAGCGCACGGATCGCTTCTGCCAGGGGATCCTGGAGGGGAGGGTAGGACTCCTGGTGGATGGGCTGCCTTTGGGTTATCTCGCTCCAACAGATCTTATGCATCTCATGGACTCCCCGGAGGATCGGAACCGGGATTTCTTTGCTGCCTCCGGTCTGCGTGTCCTGCGTTACCTGGCGCTTATCATTGACCTCTTGTTGCCGGGGCTCTATATTGCCTTTGTGATGCACCATATGAACTGGATTCCGGCGAACCTTATGGATGTGATCCTCAAAAGCAAGGAAGCTGCTCCCTTCTCAACGATAGGGGAGGTGCTGGGACTTTTGATCGCCTTTGAGCTTTTGCAGGAGTCCGGCATCCATCTGCCCCAGGCGATCGGACAGTCAGTGTCAGTAATCGGCGGTATCGTAGTAGGGTCTGTTGCTGTGGAAGCGGGACTCGTGTCCGCTATGGCGCTGATCATGATCAGTTTCACCGGCGTTTGCGGCTTTGTGCTGCCAAACCGGGACCTGGCAGAAGCCATCCGGGTGTGGCGGTTCGGTGTAGCGGTGCTGGCGTCCTTTTTAGGAATATGGGGCGTTATAATAGGACTTGCTCTGTTGATCCTCCACCTTTCGTCCATCAAATGTCTGGGCGTTCCCTATCTGTGCCGCTCCGGCAGGATCCTGCGCTTACCCTTAAAAATGGAGAAGACCCGCTCCAAATGGCTGCGTCCCTTGGACCGCAGAAATCAAAAATAGGGTGTTGTGCAATATGCACAGAACAGACCTGCCAAAATGTGAAATATTGCCAAATGCTACGAACTGTAAAAAAACACAAAAAAACGCAAAAAATCCCTTGACAACCGGGGACTCCTTTGGTATTATAACCGAGCGCTTCCGACAGGGGGTGCAAAAAGAAAACCGCATCAAAAGAATTTTGTTGAGAAACGAAAAAAGTTCTTGACAAAGGGGAAGTGGTGTGGTACTCTTATAAAGCTCACCGCACGGCGGTGGGAGCTGTACCTTGTAAATTGAATAACGCAAAGACGAACAAGTAACACCTTGGACAATTTATGAAACAATGGATTGTTTAAAGATTATTCGTGTACGAATAAACGAACAGCCAACGAAAATTCTTGAGTAATATTGCTAAGAGCAAATTATTCAAAAAACTGATTTGAGCTCCTGTAAAGGAGTTTAGATACAATTTTTTGAGAGTTTGATCCTGGCTCAGGACGAACGCTGGCGGCGTGCCTAACACATGCAAGTCGAACGGGGTTAAGAGAGCTTGCTTTCTTAACTTAGTGGCGAACGGGTGAGTAACGCGTGAGGAACCTGCCTTTCAGTGGGGGACAACAGTTGGAAACGACTGCTAATACCGCATAACATTCACGGACCGCATG
>JAZSAB010000098.1:0-29446 GCA_045601675.1 Faecousia sp. | reverse complement strand
CATCTACGAGGATTCCGAGATTGCCTACTTCAAGACCCACTACTATGGCGGCATCAAGAAGTATCAGTGGCCCACCATTCCTCTGGCTATCCACGGTGTTGTCTGCCGTAAGGACGGCGAGAAGGTGGCCATCACCATCGGCGAAGACGATACCGATCCCGTGGTCATGGTCTCTGACCTGCTGCCCCACCTGGCTGCCGATCAGATGCAGAAGACCGCAGGTCAGGTCATCGCCGGCGAGCAGCTCAATGTGATCATGGGCACCGAGCCCATCGAGGGCGAGGGCGCAGATCTTGTGAAGCTGAACATTATGAAGCTGCTGAACGAAAAGTACGGCATCATCGAATCCGACTTCCTGTCCGCCGAGCTTAATGTGGTGCCCGCAGGTCGCTGCCGTGAGGTGGGTCTGGACCGCAGCCTCATCAGTGCTTACGGTCACGACGACCGGGTCTGCTCCTACGCAGAGCTGGAGGCTCTGTTTACCATCGAAACCCCCACTAAGACCGCTGTGTGCATTCTGGCTGACAAGGAAGAGATCGGCTCCGTGGGCGTTTCCGGTATGCAGAGTGCATACTTCGAGCATTTCATGGGCGCGCTGTGTGACGCACAGGGAGTCAAGCTGGAGGACTGCTTCGCAAATTCCTTCTGCCTGAGCGCTGACGTTTCCAACGCATTCGACCC
Organism: Faecousia sp.; assembly: GCA_045601675.1. Lineage (GTDB taxonomy): Bacteria > Bacillota > Clostridia > Oscillospirales > Oscillospiraceae > Faecousia. The sequence goes on along the minus strand of JAZSAB010000098.1, from coordinate 28,765 downwards.
CAACTTCCCCGAGACCTGCGACCGCCGCAACAACTCCCAGCTCAACTACGGCGTGTCCATCTGCAAGTACACCGGCTCCCGCGGCAAGGGCGGCGCAAGCGACGCTTCCGCTGAGGCAATGAGCCACATCCGCAAGACCTTCGACGATGCAGGCGTGATCTGGCAGATCGCGACCCTGGGCAAGGTCGATCAGGGCGGCGGCGGTACTGTGGCTGCTTATATGGCAAACCGCAACATCGTCACTGTGGACGCAGGTGTGCCTGTGCTTTCCATGCACGCGCCCCTGGAGCTGGTCTCCAAGCTGGACTGCTATGAGACCATGCTGGCGTGCAAGGCAATCTACCTGGCATAAGAAAAAAGCACCGGAAGAAATTCCGGTGCTTTTTTAATTGAAAATTAGGCTATTTACCAGTCCGGGAGAATGTCCTTTCGCAAGGGGAGCGTGTGGAGAATTTGGGTGGTTATGGACTTAAATTCCTGCAAATCGGTGGTTTTGCGAAGCCTTTTACCCAGCTTTTCGCTGCCTTCGAATTTACAAAGCAGAAGCCGCCACTGCTCTTTCATCCGGAACATGGCGTTCTTTGCACCGCCGAAATTATCCACATACTGGGAGAGCAGCTCCTCTAAAAACGCCTCCAGCACATCCGCTTTTGTACCGCCGGGAGCGCACATACCCGGGTCTGCAATCAAACCTCTTCCCAGCATGACCGCCCCCACTTCCGGGAAGGCTTTTTCAAAATTCTTTATCTGGGTAAGGGAGCAGAGATTGCCGTTATAGCAAAGGGGCGCCCGGCTGTTTGCGTATGCGTAGCGAAAGGCTTCCATATCCACATCTCCGTTATAGAACGCTTTGCGTACCCGGGGGTGAACGGTCAGTTCCTTAATGGGGTAGTCTTTGAAAATTTCCAGGATTTTGGGAAATTCTGCCGGATCTTCAAAGCCGATGCGGGTCTTTATGGAGATGGGAAGGGGCGTGTCCTTATAGATAGCGTCCAAAAACGCCCGGAGGGCACTTAAGTCCCGAAGCATACCGGAGCCTTTTCCCTTTGCGGTGACTGTGCCGGAGGGGCAGCCTAAGTTCAGGTTTACTTCTTCATACCCCAGATCCCGGATCCGCTCCGCCATCCAGAGAAAATCCTCCGGGACTTTCGTTAATAGCTGGGGCACTACGATCCCGCCCAGGTTATCGGAAAGCTCCCTCTGCTCCTTGGGGGTCAGACCCCGGTGGACGGTGGGGGAGAGAAAGGGGGTATAGTACCGGTCGATGCCGGAAAAATACTTCCGGTGCAGACGGCGGTAGATATGGTCCGTGATCCCCTCCATAGGGGCAAAATAGAATTTCATAATCTTCTCTCTTTCAAAAAGTGCGCTGCATCGCAGCGCACTTTCTTGTTTAAACTTCCGTAATGACCGGCAGAATCATGGGATTGCGCTTGGTGGTCTTAAAGAGGAAGCCGGACAGATCGTTTTTGATGGCGGTCTTGAGGACGGTGTAGTCCCGGATGCGGCGTCTGCCGCAGCGCTCGATGGCCTCCATCGCCACAAACCGCATCTCTTCCATCAGTTCCTCCGACTCTTTGACATACACAAAGCCACGGGTGATGATGTCCGGACCGGTGACGACGCTGCCGTCTTGGGAGCTGATGTTGACGCAGACCACGATCATACCATCCTGGGCAAGGTGCTTTCTGTCCCGCAGGACCACGCTGCCCACATCGCCTACGCCGGTGCCGTCCACAAAGACTTTGCCGGCGGGGACGGTGCCGGTAAGCTTGCAGGTCTTGGAGGTAAACTCAAAGACGCTACCGATCTCACCGATGCGGACGTTCTTGGGAGATACGCCCATCTGCACCGCCAATTTTCCGTGGATCTGCAGGTGACGCTGCTCGCCGTGGACCGGCAGGAAGAACTTGGGTTTACAAAGGGCGTGGATGATCTTCAGTTCTTCCTGGCAGGCGTGACCGGAAACATGGAGACCCTCACTCTTTTCGTAGACCACTTCCGCGCCCTTGCGGTAGAGCTCGTTGATGATCTTGGAGACCGCTTTTTCGTTGCCGGGGATAGCGGAGGCGGAGATGATGATCCGGTCGCCGGCTACGATGTCCACCTGCTTATGGGTGGAAAATGCCATGCGGTACAGGGCAGACATATTCTCGCCCTGGGAGCCTGTGGATACGATGACCACCTTGTTCTCCGGCAGGCTCTTGGTGGCGGCAAGGTCCACGATGGTGCCGGCAGGGACCTTGATATAGCCAAGCTCCTGGGCGACCTTCAGCATATTTTCCATACTTCTGCCGGTGACCGCCACTTTTCTGCCGTAGCGGTTTGCGGTGTTCAGTACCGCCTGGATGCGGTGCATGTTGGACGCGAAGGTGGTGACCACGATCCGCTGATCGCAGTTCTTGAACTGCCGGTCAAGACCCTCCGCTACCACATTTTCGCTGGGGGTGTAGCCGGGACGCTCCACATTGGTGGAGTCGCAGAGCAGGGCAAGAACGCCCTGGTTACCAAGCTCGCCGAACCGGGTAAGATCGGTCATACCGTCCTTCGCGGTGGGGTCTAACTTAAAGTCACCGGTCATCACCACCGTGCCCACCGGGGTGTGGATGGCAAATGCCACCGCGTCGGCGATGGAGTGGTTCACATGGATAAATTCCACGGTAAAGCAGCCTGCCTTTACCACATCGCCGGGCTTGTGGGTGATGAGCTTTACGGCGTCCGCAAGGCGGTGCTCCTCTAATTTCAGTTTAATAAGACCGCAGGTCATTGCGGTGCCGTGAATGGGACAGACCACCTGCTGCATACAGTAGGGGATAGAGCCGATGTGGTCCTCGTGACCGTGGGTAATGAACATGCCCCGCAGCTTCTTCGCGTTCTGCTGCAGGTAAGAAAAGTCGGGGATCACCAGGTCCACGCCGTACATATCCTCATCCGGGAAACCGACGCCGCAGTCCACAACGATCATATCCTTGCCGTACTCCAGTACGGTGATATTCTTGCCGATCTCGTCAAGACCGCCAAGGGGGATGATTTTCAGTTTTTCAGCCAATTTATACTCCTTTCAAAATGCCCAAAGGGCAACACAAACAGGCAGCCGCATAGCCGCCGAACCGGCTCTGCAATAGCCGGACGGGAAGACTTTACGCCTGCAAATATATTCTAAGTACATTTGCCGAAGGGCACACGCCCCGCCCTCCGCGCTTGATAGGCATAGTATACCACATTTTTCCGAAAATGTATACAGAAAAATTCCACGAAAACTTGCCGGCATCCGACGGTTTTTTCATAGGTTTTTCGGAAAAACAGCGAAATGATAGTTGCACCTTTTTCGAGGATTTGTTATAATGGCAGATAATGATGGGTATGTATACCCAAAAGCAGGGAGGCGACGATGTTGAACAAGCGGTTAGGCAGACTCTTAAACCCCAATGTGGGCGCGATCTTTGTGGTCCTTATGGCTTTTTCCGCCCTGGCGGTGGCATACGGACAGTTATTGCTGGCAGCAATTGAATTCGCAATTACCGCAGCGGTGATCATCGCCTTTTTGCTCTACCGGTTAAACCGCAGAAAGAAGCTGAAGGCGTTTTTGGCCACAACCTTAGAGCAGCAGGAAAATGTCAGCCATCCCGGCGCACCCTTTCCGATGCTGGTGTTCCGCCTGGCAGATGGGGGCATCGTCTATACGAACCATCCTTTTACCAAGAAAACCGGCTATCAGGAAGGTCTTTCCGAGCGATTCGTGGAAGATGTGCTTCCCGGTTTCAATACGGAGTGGCTTGTCTCCGGCAAGACGGAATACCCCTATGATGTAACGCTGCAGGACCGCCGCTACCGGGTCTACGGCACGGTGATGCGTGCGGACGACCCAAAGCAGACGGCGCTGGGTATTTTGTACCTGACGGATCTTACGGAAATGTACCAGATCCGGGATGAGTACATCCGTTCCCGCCCGGTGGTGTCCATTATTTTGGTGGACAACTACGAGGAACTGACCAAGAACCTTTCCGAAGGCGCGATCTCTGAGCTGAACGCCAAGATCAACAATGCCATCACCAAGTGGACCGAGGGCTACCACGGTCTTCTGCGCCGGCTGGAAAAGAACCGCTTCCTGCTGGTGTTTGAAAAGCGGGATCTGAAGCGGGCGGTGGAGGATAAGTTCTCCATTTTGGAGGATATTCACGAGATCACAAGCCCCGCAGGTCTGCCCGCGTCCATTTCCTTCGGTCTTGGCGTGGATGGCAATACCTTTGAAGAGGCATACGAATTTGCGGCGCTGTCCATCGAAATGGCGCTGAGCCGCGGCGGCGACCAGGCTGTTGTAAAGGATCGGCTGAACTTCCAGTTCTACGGCGGCAGGACAAAAGAGACAGACCACCGCAGCAAGGTCCGCTCCCGCGTTACCGCAAACTCCCTGATGGAGCTCATCGGCGGCAGCAGCCAGGTGTTCATTATGGGCCATAAGAATGCGGACCTGGATGTGATCGGCGCAGCCTTAGGTATCCGCAGCCTTTGCCGTAAAAAGGGCAAGGAAGCCCATATCGTGCTGGATGTGAACAATAATCTGGCACCCTATTTCATTGACGAGATCCGGCAGGTGCCGGAGTACATGGACGCTTTTGTTTCCGGTCAGGACGCTATGCTGATGTGCGACAACCGCAGCACCCTGGTGGTGGTGGATACCAACCGCCCGGACCAGGTGGAGTGTATGCCCCTGCTTGAGGCAATTCCCAAGGTGTGCCTGGTGGATCACCACCGCCGTGCAGCAGACTACATCAAGCCGGTACTGGTCAACCTCCACGAGCCTTACGCATCCTCTGCTTCCGAGCTGGTGACAGAGATCCTTCAGTACGCCCTGGAAAAGAAAGATGTTCTGCCCGTGGAAGCCAAGGCGCTGATGGCAGGCATCTTCTTAGATACCAAGAGCTTTAATGTCCGTACCGGTGAGCGCACCTTTGAGGCTGCCGCTTACCTGCGTCAGCTGGGCGCAGATACGGTGGAAGTCAAGAAACTGTTCCAGAATGACTTCCAGGATACCATGAGCAAATATCAGATCATAAAAGCCGTGCGGCTTTACCGCCAGGAGCTGGCAGTTGCCGCATTGAACGCACCCACTTCCCGGACCTTGGCAGCCCAGGCGGCGGACGAGATGCTGAACATCTCCGGCATCACCGCATCCTTCGTGCTGTACCCCGAGGAGGATCGGGTCATCGTCTCCGCCCGCTCCATCGGCGATGCCAATGTGCAGATGATCCTGGAGCCTTTGGGTGGCGGCGGCAATACCGCTACCGCAGGCGCCCAGATCCCGGGCAGCACCGTCAAGGAAGTGCTGGACCGGCTGGTGGCGTCTATCGACCAATTCTATGAATCGTAAGGAGAAATACTATGAAGGTTATTTTGTTGCAGGATGTTAAGGGTAAGGGTAAAAAAGGTCAGATGATCGAAATGTCCGACGGCTACGCAAGAAACTATCTCTTGCCCCGGAAACTTGCGGTGGAGGCAACTGCCGATGCCATCAACACCATGCGTATGAACGATAAGGCTGCCGCGGAGAAGGCGGCAAAGGAGCGCGCCGAGGCTCTGGAGATCTCCAAGAAGCTGCGGGATATGACCCTGACTGTCACCGCCAAGGGCGGCGGCGCAGGTAAGCTCTTCGGCGCAGTTACCAACCAGGAAATTGCCGACACCCTGAAGGCAAAGACCGGTATCAATCTGGATAAGCGCAAGATCGTGATCTCCGACCCCATCAAGAACGTGGGCACCTACACCGTCCAGTGCAAGCTGGGCTATGAGATCACCGCCCCTCTGACTGTAAAAATCGAGGAAGCATAAATTAAAAGGAGAATTCCTATGGATGAAGAATTGCTGGTAAGGCAGCCGCCTCAGTCTATGGAGGCTGAGCAGGCGGTGTTGGGCTCCATCCTGATCGACAGCCGCTGTGTGCCGGATATCATCGGCATCTTGCGACCGGAGGATTTTTATCTGCAGCAAAACCGGGAGATCTATGAAACGGTTTATACCATGTTCAATTTCTCGGAGTCTATCGACCCGGTCACTGTGCTGGACAAAATGCGGGAGCTGGGCGTGTATCACGACAATTCCCGTGACTATATCCGTCAGCTTATGGAGATCACACCCACTGCAGCCAATGTGGTGCGCTACGCGAACATTGTCCGGGATAAGTCTATGCTCCGGGGCTTAGGCGATGCCTCTTCCGACATCCGGGAGATGGTCTACGACCAGCTGGGCACACCGGAGGAGATCTTAGAGAGCGCGGAAAAGAAGATCTACGCTCTGCGTAAGGGCGAGCGCGGCGAGTCCTTGGAGCACATCGGCGTGACTATGCACAAGGTCTTCGACCGGCTTCGTGAGCTCAGCGAGTCCGGTACCGGCATCCCCGGTCTTTCCACCGGTATGATGGACTTGGATAAGAAGATCAACGGTCTTAACAATTCCGATTTGGTGCTGGTAGCAGCCCGTCCCGCCATGGGGAAGACCGCTTTTGCGCTGAACCTTTGCCTGAATGTGGCGAAGAAATACAAGAAGACCGTTGCTATGTTCTCCCTGGAAATGAGCCGGGAGCAGCTTGCGATGCGTCTGCTGTCCATTGAAAGCTGCGTGGACGGTCAGCAGATGGCAACCGGTCAGCTTTCCGCCGACGAGTGGACAAGGCTTTCTATGGCCTCCGTTGCCCTCAGCGAAACGGACATCCGCGTGGACGATAACCCCTCCATCAGCGTTGCGGAGATGAATGCAAAGTGCCGCCGGGTAGAAAACCTCGGTCTTGTGATCGTGGACTATCTGCAGCTGATGAACGGCTCCGGCTATGGCAAGGGCGGCGACAGCCGTGTCAACGTGGTCAGTGAGATCTCCCGTTCTCTTAAAATTATGGCTAAGGAACTGAATGTTCCCGTTATTTGCCTGAGCCAGCTGTCCCGTGGTCCGGAAAGCCGTAACGACAAGCGCCCCATCCTTTCCGATCTGCGTGAATCCGGCGCTATCGAGCAGGACGCGGACGAGGTTATGTTCCTCTACCGCGACGAATACTACAACGAAAACACCGAAGACAAGGGCATCGCGGAGTGCATCGTGTCCAAGAACCGCCACGGCGAGACCGGCACGGTAAAGCTCCAGTGGATCCCTCAGTATCAGACCTTTGCGGACCGGGAGTGGAAGCATGTTGAATAAGCTTCTGGAGCTTATGCGCCGCTACCGGATGGTGCAGCCCGGGGACCGGGTGATCTGCGCTGTTTCCGGCGGCGCGGACTCTATGGCACTGCTGTGGGCGATGTATCTGATGAAGGACAAGCTGGGCATCGAGCTTTGCGCCGCCCATTTTAATCACGGACTCCGGGGGGAAGAATCCGATCGGGACGAAAAATTTGTCCGGGATTTCTGCCAGGGATACGATATCCCGCTCTTTGTGGGCGCGGAAACGGTGGTTGCCGGCAAGAAGGGCTTGGAGGCAGCTGCCCGGGAGGCGCGCTACGGCTTCTTTAAAACCCTTTCCGGAAAGATCGCCACCGCCCATACCGCTGACGATAACGCGGAGACCGTGGTAATGCACTTGATCCGTGGCACAGGACTGAAAGGCTTGGGCGCGATTGCCCCCGTAAATGGCAATGTGATCCGACCCATGCTCTGCGTGACCCGGCAGGAGGTGCTGGCATTTCTCCGGGAAAACCATATCCCCTATGTGGAGGACAGCACAAACGCCGGAGACGATTTCCTGCGAAACCGGATCCGCCACAACATTCTGCCGCTGATGCGGCAGGAAAACCCTCAAATCGCCCAAAATCTTTCCGCTATGGCAATGGACCTGCGAAAAGACGCGGAAGCGCTGAATGCGAAGACCGGCGGTGAGCTGCCATCGGTTTTGGAGCTTCGGAGCTTACCGGAGGGTGTGCGCCGGGCAATGCTCGGGGACTTTCTCAAGTCCTGCGGTGTGAAAGAGCCGGAGCGAAAGCATATCGCCGCCATTGAGGGGCTGGTTTTCTCCCCAAACCCTTCCGCAAGCGTGGATCTGCCCGGAAATGTCAAGGTGTGCAGAAACTACGACCGGCTGGAAAAGGGAGAAATGGAAGAAACAATCTCCCCAATGGAGATCCCGTACCCCGGCGTGACGGAACTTCCGAAGCTGGGTCTTCGGATCACCTGTGTGGAAGCCAAAACCCCGGAAAACGGAAAAGACCGCTTTACCGCTGCTGTGCGGGGAAAGCTGATCCTGCGTTCCAGAGAGGAAAAGGACGCTATGCGCCTGCCCGGAGGAACGAAAAGTCTTAAGAAAATCTTTATCGACCGAAAGATCCCTCGTCCCCACCGCTGCCGTATCCCGGTATTCGCGGACGAAGAGGGCGTTGTGGGTGTGTTCGGTATTGGCGGCAATCAGGACCGGTTGGCGCCTGGTATCACCGTTATCATAGAAGAATATAACCCCAAAGGGGTAAGATAGAAGAGGTGCAACGATGGAAAAAGATATCGAGAAAGTACTGATCACCCGGGAGCAGATCCAGGAAAAGGTCAAGGAACTTGCAGCGATCCTTTCGGAAGAGTACAAGGACAAGGACCCGGTGTTTGTCGGCGTGCTGAAGGGTGTTGTGGTGTTCTTTGCGGATATGATCCGGGAAATATGCATCCCCAGTCAGATCGACTTTATGTGGATCTCCTCTTACAGCGGAACCAATTCTACTGGCAAAATGCAGGTTAAGAAGGACGTTTCCGCAGACCTGAAGGGCCGCCATGTGGTGATTCTGGAGGATATTTTCGATACCGGTAACTCCCTCCAGTTTACTTACGACCATCTGCTTTCCAAGGAGCCCGCCTCTCTCAAGATCTGCACTTTCCTGGATAAGCCGGAGCGCCGTGTGCCGGGAATCACCGTAAGCGCAGACTATGTGGGCTATGTGATCCCCAATGAATTTGTGGTCGGCTATGGCCTTGATTATAACGAGCATTACCGGAATCTGCCTTATGTGGGCGTACTGAAGCCGGAAGCTTACCAAAAGTAAGGAGTACCCAAGTTTGAAGAACCGTAAGACAATCGCAATTATTATTTACGCAGTCATTTTGGTGCTGGCGTTTTCCTGGATGCTGGGCGTTTTCTCCAGAAAGGACGACGGCCTGGCATACTCCCAGGTGGTGGAGCTGTTCCAAAATGAGCAGGTAAAAAGCTTTGTGGTGGAGGAAAACACCATAAAAATGACGCTACACACACCTTATATGGAGAAAGATGTCATTTATACCACTCTTTCCGATCCCGATGCCTTCCGCCAGGAAATGGGCGCGCTTTTTAAAAGTCAGCTGGAGTCCGGCGTGCTGGAAGCCTATAACTTCGTTCCCCAGCAGGCGCTGTCGCCCTACGACTTTATTCTTCCCATCGTCTTGGCAGGTCTTGTGCTGCTGGTGGTGTGGATCCTGCTTGTAGGTCGCGCCGGCAGCCGCAATCCTATGGAGAATTTCGGCAAGGCAAGAACTTTGCTCGGTTTGCCCGGCGGCAAGAAAGTTACCTTCCGGGATGTGGCGGGACTTGACGAAGAGAAGGCAGAGCTCCAGGAGGTCGTGGACTTCCTCCGTAATCCCGACAAATTCACAAAGATCGGCGCCCGGATCCCCCACGGCATTTTGCTTGCGGGCCCTCCCGGTACCGGCAAGACCCTCCTTGCAAGAGCGGTTGCGGGAGAGGCAGAGGTGCGTTTCCTCTCTATCTCCGGCTCCGATTTTATGGAGATGTATGTGGGCGTGGGCGCAAGCCGTGTCCGTGACCTTTTCGACCAGGCGAAGAAAGTGGCACCCTCCATTATCTTCATCGACGAGATCGACGCTGTGGGTCGTAAGCGCGGCTCCGGTTTGGGCGGCGGTCACGACGAGCGTGAGCAGACCCTCAATCAGCTGCTGGTGGAGATGGACGGTTTCGGTAAGACCGAGGGCGTCATCGTTATGGCAGCTACCAACCGTCCGGATATCTTAGATCCCGCCCTGCTGCGACCCGGCCGTTTTGACCGCCAGGTCTATGTGGGCAAGCCTGATGCCAAGGGCCGCGAGGAGATCCTCAAGGTCCACGCAAAGGGTAAGTGCCTGGATGATTCCGTGGATCTGAAGACCGTGGCGCTGGCAACCTCCGGTTTTACCGGCGCGGACCTTATGAACCTGATGAACGAGGCCGCGATCCTGGCTGCCCGGGAAGATCGCCCGGCGCTGAATATGACGGACCTCAATGACGCTATGATGAAAGTCCTGGCAGGTCCGGAAAAGAAGAGCAGAAACCGCTTGGAGAAGGACCGCCGGCTTACCGCCATCCACGAGGCAGGTCACGCGGTGGCTATGTACCGTCTGCCCACCCACGATCCGGTGCACCAGATCTCCATTATCCCCAGAGGACAGGCCCTTGGTCTTACCTGGAGCATGCCGCGGGAGGACAGCGACCACATTACCCGCAACGAGATGTACGAGCAAATCGTAGGCCTTTTGGGTGGACGTGTGGCGGAAGCGCTGTTCCTGCAGGATATTTCCACCGGCGCATCCAACGATATCGACCGGGCAACCAAGCTTGCCAAGGATATGGTGGCAAGATTCGGTATGTGCGACAAATTGGGAACCGTCGCCTATCTCAGCGACGACGAGATCTTTGTGGGTCGCGATTTTGAAAAGACAAAGAGCTACTCCGAAAAGGTGGCAGGCACCATCGACGACGAGGTAAAGTCCCTCATCGACCGTGCCTATGACCATTGCAGCCGGATCCTCACCGAGGACGCGGGCAAAGTAAAAGAGGTCGTACAATTCCTTTTGGAGCATGAGACCATGACCGGCAAGCAGTTTGCCGATTGCATGGAGGGTAGAGAAATCGGCTCCGCGGAGCGTAATGCCCTGTTTGAAAATGTAGAAGAATAAAAAAGAGAGGTCGAAAGACCTCTCTTTTTTACAATTGACAATTGACAATGGACAGTTGACGATTTCACCATTATAGAAATATATCCGTAGGGGCGGAGCTTGCCCCGCCCTTTGTAATGGGTGCTTTTAGGGCGGGTCAAGACCCGCCCCTACATATACGGACGAGCATATAATACCCCCGGAGCAACATGTGCTTCCGGGGGTGTAATGTGTTATTCGGTTGCAGAGGGGGCGACGGCTTCTTCGGTGGGAGCGGCAGTGCCTTCGGTGGGGTTTGTGGCGGGCGTGGTGGCGTTATGCTCTTCAATTTCGTCTGCCAGAGCGTTGCCCAGCACCAGCTTCTTGTAGTTTACTTCCATGGGGTTCTTTTCGATTTCCGCATCCAGGGCGCTGGATGCCTTTTCGGAAACCAGAGCGTTTCTGCAGGCGCTGATCCACTCAGCCTCGCCGGTGACAAAGTACATGATGTGGTAGCCGGCAGAGGTCTTAACGATACCGGTGTCGCCTTCCTTGCGGGATGGGTCTACCGCCCATGCCCGGAACTCCTCCAGGTAGCTTGCGGTGGCGGTGATGGCCTGGTAGAGACCACTGTTGGTGGTCACGCCGGGGTCTTCGGAATGCTCCTGGGCAAGCTTTGTAAAGCTTTCTTCTGTGGCGTCGCCAGCTTTCCACTGAGCCAGAATATCCTCTGCCTCCTTGAGGGCGGCTGCCCATTCCTCGTCGGTGTAGGTGGTGCTTTCGCTTTCACTGTCGGGGATCACCAGAATGTGGCGCACATCGGATTTCAGACCGCTTTCCTTGGTGATGCCGCTTTCTTTCAGCGTTGCTTCGTGGGCGGTGAAGTATTCTTCGATCTCTGCGTCGGAGGGACTCATCTCCTGGTAAAGCACATCAAAGTAGTCAAGACCGATGCAGTAGTTTTCCATATAGGCGGCGTATGCGTCAAAGGATGCGGCAGGACCCATATCGCCTTTAATGAGCTCGTCCGCGCTTGCAAAGCCGTACTGCTCGGCTGCGGCTGCCATCTGCTCGGGAAGATTCGTAAGATACTCGGTCATCTCCTGGGTGGGGGTAAAGTTTGCTGCCTCTGCCATGTTGCGCAGAGTTGCGTAGCGCTGCCAGGTCTGCAGAGCGATCTCTAAGAAGTACTGCTCCCAGGTCTTGCCGGTCTGGGTGTCCATAACCTGCTGGCTGAGGGGTTCGTAGGGATCGAAATAGGAAGTGCCGTAGTAGTCCACAAAGTCGTAGACCTGGGTCCAGAAATAGATCTGCAGCTCGCCGTTGGTCAGCTCGCGACCGTTCAGAGTGGCGACAACGGTGTCAGAGGACTTGCTTGCGTCGGCTTCCTCTGCCATATAGGTGTCCTTGCGGAACACATCGTTGGCGGGGAGCTTGATGGTCACACCCATGCTCTTAAGCAGAGCAAAAACCAGCACACCCAGCAGCACTACGCAGCCGATGGCGGTCAAAAGAATGAGAAGTGTCCGATTCTTTTTGGCAGGAGCCTCGGGGGGCATTTCCCAGGCGACAGCTTCCTCGACTTCGCAGGTTTCGTCACACTCGCAGGTGCAACCCTCTTCGCACTGGCAGGTTTCCTCGCAGGTGCAGCTTTCTTCGCACTGGCAAGTTTCTTCACAAGCGCAGGTTTCTTCACATTCGCACAGTTCTGCCTCCGGAGCGGCGGTTTCGATCTGCTCCTTGCCGCAGGCGGGGCAGACATTCACGCCTTCTTCCAGAAAGGCGTCGCAATATTTGCAGTTCATAGAATCCTCTTTCCCTCAAGTAAATTGAGTCAATGATTTTAGAGTCTACCACAAACCGGGATTAAATGCAAGAAGCTTTCCCATTTGTTTACAAAACCGCAAAAAACCTACGGTTGCTCTTGCAAAAAAACAGAAAAAATGGTACTATAATAAATTGAAGAAGTGTCTGTTTAAGGAGCAAAAGTATGAGCACGAAAACAACAGTGATTAGCGGTGAGCAGCTGGATCGTCAGCTTGCTTACTGTTTGGATATCAGCGCTCTTTGGCGTGAGAAGAACATCGTCCCCAAGGCTTATGTGGAGACTTACGGCTGCCAGCAGAACGAGGCGGATTCCGAACGAATCCGTGGTGTTTTGGTGGAAAGCGGCTATACGATTTGCGACAGCGCAGAGGGCGCGGACGTGGTCGTTATGAACACCTGCGCCATCCGGGAGCACGCGGAGGACCGCGTGTTCGGTAACCTTGGCGCGCTGACCCACACAAAGCGCCGCCATCCGGGACAGAAGATCTTCCTTTGCGGCTGTATGGCAGGTCAGGAGCATGTGGTAAAGAGGCTTAAAAACAGTTATCCCCACGTGGACGGCGTGTTTTCCACCCATCACCTGTGGCAGTTCCCGGAGATCCTCTACCGGGTGGTCACCGGCAAGAAGCGCTGCTTCTACACGGAAGACGAAGCCGGCTCTATCTGCGAAGGTCTGCCCCAAAAGCGGGACAATACCTTAAAAGCCTGGGTTTCCATTATGTACGGCTGTAATAATTTCTGCACCTACTGCATCGTGCCCTATGTCCGGGGACGGGAGCGCAGCCGAAAGAAAGACGATATCCTCCGGGAGTGCCGGGAACTGATAGAAAACGGCTGCAAGGAGATCACCCTCTTGGGTCAGAATGTCAACTCCTACGGAAAAGACTTAGACGAGGGCTTGGATTTTGCGGATCTTTTAAATGAGATCGTAAAGATCCCCGGAGATTTTTTGGTGCGGTTTATGACCAGCCATCCCCGGGACGCATCGAAAAAGCTGTTCGATACCATGGCTTCTTCCCCTAAGATCGCAAAGCAGCTTCATCTTCCGTTCCAGTCCGGCTCCAGCCGGGTGCTGAAGGCCATGAACCGCCACTATGACCGGGAAACCTATTTGGAGAAGGTAAACTACGCAAAGTCTGTAATGCCGGATCTGGTACTGACTTCCGATGTGATCGTGGGCTTCCCCGGAGAAACGGAGGAGGAGTTCGAAGAGACCCTTTCTCTCATCTCCCAGGTACGCTACGATTCCCTCTTCACATTCATTTTCTCTCCCCGAAAGGGAACTCCCGCGGCGGAAATGGAAGATCCCACCCCCAAGGAGGAGAAGAACCGCCGTTTCGATAAGCTCTGCAACTTGCAGAACAGCATTTCCGAGGAAATCCACAGCAGCTATGTGGGTAAGACCTTCCGCTGTTTGGTCGACGGCACAGATAAAGATAAACTCACTGCCCGTACCGAGGGCGGTCGCCTGGTAAGACTCTCCGGCGATCCCGCACTCATCGGCAGTTTCGTTCCGGTGACCATCACCGGCTCCACCACCTGGAGCCTCACCGGCACCCTTGCAGAAAAGGAATGATCCTATGGCAAAGACAAAAGAACTGACACCCATGCAGCGGCAGTATTATGCCATCAAAGAGCGCAACCAGGATTGCATCCTGTTCTTCCGGCTGGGTGACTTCTATGAAATGTTCGACGAGGACGCAAGACTTGCGGCCCGGGAACTGGATCTGACGCTGACTACCCGTGACCGGGGTAAGCCCAAGGAAGAGCAGACCCCCATGTGCGGCGTGCCCCATCACTCTGTGGATGCCTATATCGCAAGACTTGTCCAAAAAGGCTACAAGGTCGCCATCTGCGAGCAGATGGAGGATCCTGCCCTGGCAAAGGGCATTGTGGAGCGGGATATCAGCCGCATCGTCACCCCCGGTACGGTGACGGAAAGCTGCATGCTGGACGAAAGCCGCAACAACTACATCGCCTGCCTTTACGGTGGCGAGGAGCGGTTCGGTCTTTCTTTCTGCGATGTTTCCACCGGCGCGTTTTTTACAACGGTCTGCGCCGATGTCCAGAGCGCCGTTTCGGAACTGGGAAGATTTTCTCCTTCCGAGGTGATCCGTGGCGGCAATTGTCACGATCCTATTTTGGAAGAGGCACTGTTCCAGAGACTGAAGTGCTGCGTCGATGAGGCGGCCGATGAGCAGTTCCAGAGCGAAAAGGCAGCGAGCCTGCTCCAGACCCATTTTGAAAAGAGCCTTGCGGAGCTGTCCCTGACGGGACTTCCGGAGGCAATCCTTTCCGCCGGTGTGCTGCTGGACACCTTGCTTACGCTGCAGAAAAATGACCTGAAGCATATTCGCCAGCTCCAGTACTACACCACCGGCAAGTTTATGGAGCTGGATATGGATGCCCGCCGGAACTTAGAGCTGACGGAGACTCTCCGCACCAAGGAAAAGAAGGGTACGCTCCTTTGGGTGTTAGATAAGACCCACACCGCTATGGGCGGACGGCTGCTTCGCAGCTGGCTGGAAAAGCCCCTTTTGGACCCGGCAGAGATCGGTCGCCGCCACAGTGCGGTGGAGGAGCTGACGGAAAAGACCGTGAGCCGCTGCGAGCTGGAAGAAGCCCTTAGTGATGTGACGGACTTGGAGCGCGTCATGACCCGTGTGGTCACCGGCACGGTCAACTGCCGTGACCTTTTGGGCCTTGCCAGAGGTCTGCGCAGTCTGCCCCTTATCAAGGCGCACCTGCAGAGCATGGACAGCTCCCTTTTGCGTGCCTTGGAGCAGGATATTGACCCTCTTACCGATTGCGCGGAAATGATCGAAAAGACCATCACCGACGATCCTCCCCTTACGGTCCGGGAGGGCGGCATCATCCGACCCGGCGCCAACGCTGATGCGGACCGCCTGCGGGACATTATGCAGGGCGGCTCCAATACCATTTTGGCCATCGAATCCGCGGAAAAGGAAAAGACCGGTATCCGCACGCTGAAGGTCAGCTATAACCGGGTGTTCGGCTACTATATCGAGGTTTCCAAGTCCTTTACGGACCAGGTGCCGGACTACTATATCCGCAAGCAGACCCTGGCAAACTGCGAGCGCTACATTACCCCGGAACTGAAGGAGCTGGAAGAGCAGGTCCTCACCGCCAAGGAGCGGCTGACCGCCCTGGAATACCAGATCTTCACCACGCTCCGTGAGCACCTTGCTAAGCAGGCTGCCCGGGTGCAGATCTCTGCGTCCGCCGTTGCGGCAGCAGACTGCCTTTGCTCCCTGGCAACCGTTGCGGTAAAGCGTGGCTACTGCCGCCCGGAGATCACTTTGGGCAATGAAATCTCCATCACCGACGGTCGCCACCCCGTGGTGGAGCAGATGCTGAAGGACAGCCTGTTCGTTCCCAACGATACCGAGCTGGGACAGGCAGATAACCAGGTGTCCATCATCACCGGCCCTAATATGGCGGGTAAGTCTACTTATATGCGCCAGGTGGCGCTGATCGTGCTGATGGCGCAGATGGGATCCTTCGTGCCTGCCCGGCAGGCAAAGATTGGTCTTGTGGACCGGGTCTTCACCCGTATCGGCGCCAGCGATGATTTGGCATCCGGTCAGTCCACCTTTATGGTGGAGATGGCTGAGGTGGCATCTATTTTGAAGTACGCCACTTCCCGGGGCCTGCTGATCCTGGACGAGATCGGAAGAGGTACTTCCACCTATGACGGTATGGCCATCGCCCGGGCGGTATTGGAGTATGCCGCAAGTCCCAAGCATTTGGGCGCGAAGACCTTGTTTGCCACCCACTATCACGAGCTCAGCGTCATTGAAAATGAGCTTCCCAATGTGAAGAACTACAACATCGCCGTGAAAAAGCGTGGCGATAAGATGATCTTCCTGCGTAAGATCGTCCCCGGCGCTACCGACGACAGTTTTGGTATCGAGGTGGCAAAGCTGGCGGGCATTCCCAACGGTGTCATCAGCCGGGCAAGACAGATCCTCCAGCAGCTGGAGAGCGAAGAACCCAGAGAAAGGGTGGCTCGCAGCCCGGAAGAGCCGGAGAATCAGATCAGTATGATGGACATCCGCCAGCAGGAGATCTGCCGGGTCTTGGAAGCAATCAGCGTGGAAACCCTAACCCCCATTGAAGCCATGAACGAGCTTTATAAGCTTAAGAAAATGTTGTGATTATGAAAATTTCTCTTACTGTATCCCCCCGGGAAAAGTACATCGGTTTGTTTTATCTTCTCTTCCAGCTTTTTGTGCTGCCGGAGATGCTGGTGCTGCTTAACGGCTTTTTGGAAACGCCCCTGTCTGCCGGGCACTTGAACTTAATTATGTTCGGCATTAACTTCCTGGTGGTTTTGGGCATTTTCCATAGCTTTTTGTGGAAGAATCTGACCCGTATTTTCCGGGAACCCTGGAAGATCTTGAAAGCAGCATTTGTGGGCTTTTGCGTATATTATGTAAGCAATATTGCCCTTTCCAACCTGCTTTTGTGGTTTTCTCCCGACTTTTTTAATGTAAACGACCAGAATGTACAGACCATCGTAGGGGAAAACTATTTCCTTTCCTCCCTCTGCGTGGTGGTTTTGGTGCCCATCGTGGAGGAGACCCTCTACCGCGGTCTGGTGTTCGGCAGTATTTACCGCAAGAGCCCCTGGGCGGCGTATCTGGTGTCCACCGTGGTCTTTGCCGCCATCCATGTGATCGGCTACATTGGATCCTATTCCCCGGTGCAGCTTCTGCTGTGCTTCTTGCAGTACCTGCCCGCCGGTCTGTGCCTTGGCTGGGCGTATGCCAAGAGCGACTGCCTTTGGGCAAGCGTTTTGATGCACATGACCATCAACCAGGTGGGAATTTCCTTAATGAGGTGATTTTATGCCAAAGATCATACAGCTCTCTCCCCATGTTGCCAACCTCATCGCCGCAGGCGAGGTGGTGGAGCGTCCTGCCTCCGTAGCAAAGGAATTGCTGGAAAACGCGGTGGACGCAGGGGCAAAGCAGGTCACTGTGGAGATCCGTGACGGCGGAATGACATTCCTCCGGGTCACGGACAACGGCTGCGGTATGACCGCAGAGGATGCCCGTACGGCATTTCTGCGCCACGCAACCAGTAAGCTCCGGGTGGCGGAGGATCTGGCGGCGATCCATACCATGGGCTTCCGCGGGGAAGCACTGGCGGCCATCGCCTCTGTCAGCCGTATCGATCTTCTTACCAAGACCCCTGGCAGCCTGAGCGGCACGGCCATCTCCCTGGAGGCAGGAAAGATCCTGGAAGAGAGCGACGCCGGCTGTCCCGACGGTACTACCATCATCGTCCGGGATCTGTTCTTCAATACCCCGGCGAGAATGAAATTTATGAAATCCGACACCGTGGAAGGCGGCAAGGTCTCCGCGGCGGTACAGATGCAGGCCCTAGCCCATCCGGAGGTGGCGTTCCGCTTTATCCGGGATGGTAAGGAAGTCCTTTCCACCACCGGCTCCGGCAGACTCCAGGACGCGGTGTACTGCATTTACGGACGCCAGTGGGGACAGATGGCGCAGGTGGAGAGTAAGTGGGATGCCTATACCCTTACCGGCTTCGTGTCCAAGCCCTCCGATGCCCGACCCAGCCGCAATTTGCAGACCTTCTTTGTAAACGGCAGACCTGTCCGTTCCCGGCTGCTGATCGCGGCGCTGGAGGAGGCATACCGCAATCAAATTATGATCGGTAAATTCCCCGCCTGTGTGCTGCACCTGACGCTGCCGGCAAATGCGGTGGATGTGAATGTCCATCCCGCCAAGACGGAAGTGAAATTCCTAAACGAAAAAGCGGTGTTCGATTGTGTCCATTACGGTGTTTTAGGCGCGCTGAACAAGACGCCGGACCGCCCCCAGGTGCAGTTTGAAAAGCGTCCCCAGGCCGCACCTGCACCGCAGCCTGCCGCCCCAAAACCGGCACAGAAGAAAGAACCTTTCTTCCGCACTATGACCGCGGAGGAGTTTAAGACCTTCTCGGCGGCTACCGCCTCCGCTCCCAAGCCCAGCCCCCTTGCGGCGGCTGCGGTTGTAAAGGCGGTGGAGCGTACCGCAGCCGAAACGGTCCAGGAGCGAATCATTTTGCCTGTGCCCAAGCTTCCGGAAGAAAAGCCAGAGCCGCCGAAAGTCCTGGATGCGCCCAAGGAAATCCCGGAAGAACCCCAGCAGCAGGAGCTTGCAATGCCCAAGGAGATCCCCTGGCGGATGGTGGGCGAGCTTTATAACAGCTATATTCTTGTGGAGCAGGGGGAGGATGCCTTCCTCATCGATAAGCACGCTGCCCACGAGCGAATCTTATTTGAAAAGCTGAAGGAAAACCAGGAAGCAATCTCTACCCAAAGCCTGCTGACCCCCGTGCCCTGTCGGCTTTCTCCCGATGCCATTTCTCTGTTGTTGGAAAACACCGAGCTTCTTGCCGGTCTTGGTTTCGAGGTGGAGGAGTTTGGCGAGGGCACGCTGCTGATCCGCGGTATTCCCATGGATCTTGACCCTGAGGACGGTGCAGAGACCTTGGAAAACATTGCAGCCGACCTGCAGAACGGTCGCAAAGAGGAGCGGTCTCAGGTTCGGGACACCCTTCTGCACACCGTGGCCTGCAAAGCTGCCATCAAGGCAGGCTGGAAGACAAGCCCTCAGGAACTGCAGATCCTTGCCTCCCAGGTGATGGCAAGAGAGGACTTAAAGCACTGCCCCCACGGCAGACCCATCTGCGTTTCCCTTTCCAAAAAGCAGCTTGAAAAGCAATTTAAGCGTACGTAAACGAGGATTTTTATGAAAGACATCATCTGCATTGCCGGTCCTACCGCGTCCGGAAAGACCGCCCTGGCGGTGGAGCTTGCAAAGTGCATAGACGGCGAAGTGGTGTCCTGCGATTCCATGCAGGTCTATAAGCGTATGGACATCGGCACCGCCAAGCCGAGCATAGAGGAGATGGAGGGGATTCCCCACCATATGCTCTCCGTTGCGGAGCCCTGGGAGGATTTTTCCGTCAGCCGCTACTGCAAGATGGCAGATGATGTTCTGCAGGACATCTTGAAAAGAGGCAAGACCGCCATCATTGCCGGCGGTACGGGTCTTTATATGGACGCGCTGATCCGTGGTAACGACTTTGCCCCCTTTCCCTCCACGGGTATGCGGGAAAAGTTGGAGGAGCAGGCGGACCGGGAGGGCATGGAAGCGATGCTTGCGCTTCTTGCGAGCATTGATCCCCAGTCTGCCGCCCGGCTACATCTTAAGGACCGGAAGCGGATCATCCGGGCACTGGAAGTGTACTACGAGACCGGGGAGACCATCACCGCCCACAACGAAAAGACCCAGAAGATCCCGCCAAAGTATGACCCGGTTTGGTTCGCTTTGGAGGATGAAGACCGGCAGACCCTTTATAACCGCATCGATTCCCGTGTGGACAAAATGCAAAATATGGGTCTGATGGAGGAAATCAAGAGTCTTCTTTCCGAGGGCGTTCCGGAAAAGTGCACCGCCATGCAGGCCATCGGCTACAAGGAATTTGTGGCGGCTCTGCGGGGGGAGTGTACCGTGGAAGAGGCGGCACAGCAAGTAAAGCAAGCCTCCCGCAACTACGCCAAGCGCCAGCTGACCTGGTTCCGCAGGAACAAAAATATGCACTGGCTGACCCGGAAAAATGGCGAAAAAACAGAGGAAATACTCCATAAAGCTCTACAGGTTTTGACAAATTTCGACAACTGAATCGTGGTAAGATTTGTGTATCCCAAAAGAAAGAAGGAATACATATGTCTGACACAATGAATCTTCAGGATGCCGTTTTGAATGAGGTGTGCAGGGACAAGGTTCCCGTGACCCTCTTCCTGATGAACGGCTTCCAGCTCCGGGGGATCATCACGGGTTTTGATACCTTTGTGGTGGTGCTGGTGACCGATGGCAAGCAGCAGATGATCTACAAGCACGCCATCTCCACCCTTGCCCCCATACGGCCTCTGAAAGCCGCTGCAACTACGGCGTAAGAAAAAGGCGACGGAGCGATGCTTCGTCGCCTTTTTCCTGCGCCTTAAAGAAAGAGAGGAACAGTTTATGTCCATTGCGGAAAATGTAGCTTATATTCGCGCCCAGATCCGGGAAGCCGCCCTGTCCTGCGGAAGAAACCCTGAAGAAATTCTGCTTTGCGCCGCCACAAAAATGAACGATGCGGAGGCAGTACGCCAGGCAATCGCCGCCGGTGTGGATCTTTGCGGAGAAAACCGGGTCCAGGAGCTGGTGCAAAAGCAGGGGGAGGACGCATACCGTGGAGCTCCCGTGCATTTTATCGGTCATCTGCAGACCAATAAGGTAAAGCAGGTGGTAGGAAAAGTAGACCTTATTCAAAGCGTGGGATCCCTGCGTCTTTTGGAAGCCATCGAAAAGGAGGCGGCAAAGCAGGGCATCTGCCAGAAGATCCTTATCGAAGTGAACATCGGCGCGGAGGAATCAAAGTCCGGTTTTGCAGCCTCTGAGCTTCCGGAAGTTCTTGAGAAAATAGGGAGTTTTTCCCACATTCAGGTCCGCGGACTTATGGCGATTCCCCCAATATGTGAAAATTCCGCAGATTCCCGCAAATTTTTTCAAGAAATGTACAACCTTTCTGTTGACATAACGGCAAAAAAATACGATAATGTATGGGTAGATATATTGTCCATGGGTATGTCGGATGATTTCCGTGAGGCCATTGCTTGCGGAAGCACCATGATTCGGGTGGGTACTGCCATCTTCGGGCCCAGGAACTATGTATAGATGTGAATATTTTTAGGAGGACATAGAGATGAATTTTTGGGACAAGCTGAAGGACCTGACCCAGCCCTACTCCAACGAGGATTATGATGACGATTACGAAGACGAAGAAGTGGATGGCTACGAAGAGGACGTAAAGCCCCGCAGCCGCCGCACGTCTCCTTTTGATACCGATGCAGCCATCCCCGAGAGCGAGCCCGCTCCCGCCGCAGTGACCCGCAATACCACCAGTGGCTTCAGTGGCCAGGTGCTGGGCATGAGCTCCGGTAAGCAGGAAGTGGTTCTGTTCCACGCAAAGAACTTTGATGATGCCGCCAAGGCAGCAGACGAGCTGCGCAAGAGAAAGGCCGTCATTCTGAATATGGAAAATGTAGACAAGGCGCTGATCCGCCGTGTTGTGGACTTCCTGTCCGGCAGCGTTTATGCCCTGGACGGCAGCGTGAAGAAGGTTGCGCAGGCTACTTATCTGTTCTGCCCCCACAATATGGATGTTGTGGGCGACCTGGAGAACCTGCAGGCAGACGCACCCTTCTAATTTCCAAAAAATAGAAAGAGGATATCAAAATGCTTACACCTCAACAGATCGAACAGATTTCCTTTAACCGCGCTACCTTCGGCGGCTATGATATGCAGGACGTGGACGCGATCCTGGAGCCTCTTACCGAAGACTATATCACCCTTTATAAAGAAAACGCACTGCTTAAGAGCAAGATGAAAGTGCTGGTCAGCAAGCTGGAGGAGTACCGCAGCAATGAAGACAGCATGAAGGATGCCATCGTAAACGCCCAGAAGACCTGTGATTTGATGGTCAAGGACGCGGAAGCAAAGTGCACCCAGATGCTGCAGGACGCCAACGCTGCTGCAGCAGAGAACGCTAAGAATGCGGACATGCTGATCGCAGCCGAGAATGCCCGTGTGGAAGAAGCCCGGCAGACCGCAAGCAAGCGTATCGATGAGCTGAAGGAGCAGATCACTGCTTGCCTCAAGGCGCTGGAGCGTATCCAGAAGGCAAACAAGCCCATCGAGCAGCCTGTGGTCGCTTACGATTACGACCGCGCAGAGGACGCTATGAAGCAGCAGCGGGAAGACAATCTGGCAGACGAGATCTCTGCCAGCCTGAAGGCACTGGTTGGCAATGTGGAGGAAGACGACACCACCATTATTCCTAACCACCCCGTAACTTCCAACACTGATAAATTTGCAAATCTCCAGTTCGGACCTAACTACGGTCAGAGCAAGAGATAATAACAAATGCGTAGATGAGGACACGCTTGTTAAGAGCTTCTTTCAGAGAGCTGCCGGTTGGTGCGAGGCAGTAAGCAAGCCTTTTCAGGTATCCCCTCGGAGCAGCACACCGAAAGTTTAGTAGGCTGTGCCGGTAGCGCCCGATACAGCGCGCATAAGTGCCGGGATCTCCCGGAACAAGAGTGGTACCGCAGAGGTAACGATCGCCTTTGTCTCTTGAAAAAGAGGCAAAGGCGTTTTTATTTTTGATTATAAAATGGAGGTAATTCCAATGGAATACAAAAACACCATTATCACCCCGAAGACAGACTTTCCTATGAAGGCCGGTCTGCCCGCCCGGGAGCCCGGAATGCTGGAGCGCTGGCAGGAGCAGGATCTTTATAACATTATGCTGGAAAAGAACAAGGATCTGCCCCCCTTCGTTCTCCATGACGGCCCTCCCTTCTCTAACGGCTATATCCATATGGGTCACGCTCTCAATAAGACCCTGAAGGACTTTATCGTCCGCAGCCATGCCATGATGGGCTACTACACCCCCTATGTCCCCGGCTGGGATAACCACGGTCTGCCTATCGAGCGCGCCATCGAGACTTCCAAGAAGAAACTCAATAAGGATATGACTGTTCCTGAGTTCCGCACGGCTTGTGAAGCTTTTGCTGAGGACTTCATCCAAAAGCAGATGGGCGGCTTTAAGCGCCTGGGCGTCGTGGGCGATTGGGAGCATCCCTACCGTACCATGGACAAGCATTTCGAGGCCCAGGAAGTGAAGGTCTTTGGCCGGATGTTCGACAAGGGCTTTATCTACAAGGGACTGAAGCCCGTTACCTGGTGCCCCTTCTGTGCCACTGCTGTGGCAGAAGCGGACATTGAGTACAAGGACGATCCCTGCACCTCCGTCTATGTAAAGTTCCGCCTGGCAGACGACCAGGGCAAGCTCCCCGGTGTGGAGAATGCCTATTTCGTCATCTGGACCACCACCATCTGGACCCTGCCCGGCAATATGGCGATCTGCCTGCATCCCCGTGATTCCTATGTCCTGGACAAAGCGGAAAACGGCGAGACCTACATTATGGCAGAAGCTTTGATGGAAAAGACCATGAAGATGGGCGGCTTCGAAAACTACGAAGTCATCGCATCTTACCCCGGCAGCTTCTTCGAGAACATGGTTGCAAACCATCCCTTCCTCGATAAGACCTCCCGCCTTGTCAACGCTGAGTATGTCACCATGGACTCCGGTACGGGCTGTGTCCACACCGCCCCCGGCTTCGGCGCAGACGACTACCAGACCTGCATGCGTTACGGCATGGAGCTGGTGGTGCCTGTGGACGACTACGGTCGCCACACCGACTATGCAGGCAAGTACGCAGGTCTGAAGACCGAGGAAAGCAATCCCATTATCCTTGCGGATATGAAGGAGAGCGGCGCTCTGTTCGCCTCCGAGGAGATCATCCACTCCTACCCCCACCACGACCGCTGCAAGAAGCCCGTTATCTTCCGCGCGACTCCCCAGTGGTTCTGCTCTGTGGAGTCCTTTAAGGACCAGGCGGTCAAGGCCATCGAGAATGTGCAGTGGTATCCCGCTTGGGGCGAGGACCGTATGGTGTCCATGATCCGTGAGCGCGCAGACTGGTGTATCAGCCGTCAGCGCCGCTGGGGTCTGCCCATCCCCGTGTTCTACTGTAAGGACTGCGGTAAGCCCGTATCTACACCCGAGTCCATCGAGAAGATCTCTAAGCTCTTCGACGAGTTCGGTTCCAATGTTTGGTTCGAAAAGGACGCTATGGAGCTTGTGCCCGATGGCTTTACCTGCCCCCATTGCGGTGGCAAGTCCTTCGACAAGGAAACCGACACCCTGGACTGCTGGTTCGACTCCGGCTCCACCCATTTCGCATCTCTCATGCACCGCACTCCCGAGCTGTGGCCTGCAGATGTTTACCTGGAAGGCGCGGACCAGTACCGCGGCTGGTTCCAGTCCAGTCTCCTGACCTCTGTGGGCGCGCTGGATAAGGGCGCTCCCTTCAAGCAGGTGCTGACCCACGGCTGGGTCGTGGACGGACAGGGTCGCGCAATGCACAAGAGCCTGGGCAACGGTGTTGATCCCGCTGACCTCATTAAGGATTTCGGCGCGGATATCGTCCGTCTGTGGGCGGCATCCTCCGATTACCACGCAGATGTGCGCTGCTCCAAGGAGATCTTCAAGCAGATCGCTCAGAACTACCTGAAGTTCCGTAACACCGCCCGTTACTGCCTGGGTAACCTCAGTGAGTTTGATCCCAACAACCTGGTACCCGCCCAGGATCTGGAAGAGCTGGATAAGTGGGCGCTGACCAAGCTGAGCGCGCTGATCGCCGCCTGCCGCAAGGCATATCTGGGTTATGAGTTCCACAATATTACTCACGCCATCAATGACTTCTGCGTTGTTGAGCTCAGCTCCTTCTACCTGGATATCATCAAGGACCGTCTGTACTGTGAGGCAAAGGACGGCCTGCGCCGCCGCAGCGCACAGACCGCGCTGTATCTCATCGTAGATGCCCTGGCTAAGCTGTTTGCTCCCATCCTGGCATTTACCTGCGATGAGATCTGGCAGGCAATGCCCCACCGTGACGGTGACGATTGCCGCAATATCCTCTTAAACCAGATGCCCGAGAGCAGCGATGCATACACCCTGCCTGAAAGCGTAATGGCAAAGTGGGATACCATCATGAAGCTGCGCCAGGATGTCAACGGCGTACTGGAGCTTGCCCGTAGCGAAAAGCGTATCGGCAAGGCCCTGGAGGCTCATGTTTCCCTGCAGACCGAGAACGAGACCGTCAAGCAGGCCTGCGAGGACCTGAACCTTGCGGAGATCTTCATCGTCTCCTCCTGCGCTTTCGAGGGCGCTGAGGAAGGCGCAACCACCGGCGTTGGAACGAATTTTGCTGACCTTACCATCGGTGTCACCGAGGCAAAGGGCGTCAAGTGCCCCCGCTGCTGGATGCATACCCATTCTTCCCACGAAGAGGGTCTGTGCGCACGCTGCGCCGCGGTCGTCTCCGAAATGGACTTAGAAATCTAAACCAAAAGGGAGTGTTGCATTTGTTTTGCAACACGCCCTTACGAATAGGATGATAAAATGAAGTACGGAAAAATGATCCCCGGCGTATTCTTGCGGCGACCCAACCGCTTTATCGCCCATGTGGAGATCGGCGGCAAGGAAGAAATTTGCCATGTGAAGAATACCGGTCGCTGCCGGGAGCTGCTGCCCCCGGGGGCGCAGGTCTGGTGTCTGGATGCGGAAAAACCGGGGCGCAAGACCCGGTATGATCTCATTACCGTTAAAAAGGGCGACCGGCTCATCAATATGGACTCCCAGGCGCCCAATGCGGCGGCAAAGGAATGGCTGCTTGCCGGCGGCTTGGGGGATGTGGAGAATGTGAGACCGGAAACCGTGGAGGGGGACTCCCGCTTCGACTTTTCATTCCAAAAGGACGGAAGAGCCTGCTTTATGGAAGTCAAGGGCGTGACCCTGGAAACGGATGGGGTCTGCGCCTTTCCCGATGCGCCCACGGAGCGCGGTGTCAAGCACCTGCGGGGATTGACCGCTTTGGCAAAGCAGGGCTTTGGCGCCTATGTGCTCTTTGTGATCCAGATGGAAAATGTAAAATATCTGCACCCCAACGACGATACCGACCCGGAATTCGGCAAAGCGCTCCGGGAGGCAAATGCGGCAGGTGTGCAGATATTAGCGGTGGATTGTATGGTGACCGCCGGGGAAATGGTGATCGGAAAGCCCGTCCCCGTGGTCTTATAATTTGGAAAGCAGCTGCGGAAGCTCGGAAAGGGCGCGAATCTGGTGATCCGGGCGCACATCTTCCGGGTGAGAAAGTCCTTGGGGATTTACCCAGCAGGTGGCGATTCCTGCCCGGATGCCGCCCAAAATGTCAGAGGTCAGGCTGTCGCCGACGATCATAGCGCGGCTGGGATCAAAGTCCGGGATCCGGGCAAAGCAGTTTTTAAAGAAAATGGGGTCCGGCTTGGAGGCGCCCATCTCCTCGGAAATGAAGCAGCCGTCAAAATAGGGGAGGATCTCAGCGTGGCGCAGCCGTCCTTGCTGGACGTGGAGATTGCCGTTGCTGACGATGTAGAGCTTATAGTTTTCTGCCAGGATCGGCAGCACTTCCCGTGCGCCGGGCAGGAAGAAGCAGCCCTGGGAGAGGTTTCCTTCGTATGTATTGGCGCAGGCGACTGCGTCAACCTCTTTGCCGTACTCTTTAAACAGAACTTCAAAGCGCCCGGGACGCAGCTGCGCCCGGGTGATTTCTTTGCGTTCCAGCATTTCCCAGTGGGCTTTATTGATGGCGCTGTAACGCAGGCAGATCTCCTCGGTGGGGGTAAGACCGAACTGGGACAGGGTCTTGCCCAGCGCCACCCGCTCTGCCATCTTAAAATCCAATATGGTGTCATCCAAATCGATGAGCAGGAATTCTATCATTTCTGTTTCCTCCGGAAGATCTCGTTGGAGATTGCGGCAAACTGTTCGATGGAGAGAGTCTCGCCGCGGACGGATGCAGGAAGACCACAGGCTTCGATCACCTCTGCAACACCGGCCTTTCCCAGCTCCGGGAAACCGGAGGCAAGACCGTTTAGCAGGGTCTTTCTGCGCATAGCGAAGCTTGATCGCACGGCGCGGAAGAAGGTCTTTTCGTCCGCGATATCCCAGGGGGACTCCTTGTAGGTACGCAGGGTGATCACCGCGGAGGTCACCTTAGGCTGGGGCAGGAAGCACCCGGCAGGCACATCAAAGAGGATCTCCGGCTGGGCGTAGTACTGGCAGAAGATGGTAAAGGCACTGTAATCCGCAGTACCGGGTTTGGCGGCAATCCGCTGGGCGACCTCTTTCTGTACCATAACCGTTACCGCCTCAAAGCACTTGCTCTCCAGGAGGGCGGTGAGAATGGGGGAGGTGATATAGTAGGGGAGGTTCGCGCAGGCCATAGGGCGCAGATCTCCAAACTTTTCTTTTACCAGGGCGGGAATGTCCTGCTTCAGCACATCGTCCCAGATGATCTCCAAATTGGAAAATTCCCCTACGGTCTGCTCCAAAATGGGAGCCAGGCGCTTGTCCAGCTCCACGGCGCAGACCTTTCCTGCCCGGAGAGCCAGCTGCTGGGTCAGCGGTCCGATGCCGGGACCGATCTCCAGTACGCCCACAGAAGCATCCACACCGGACTCCTCCGCGATCCGCTCCGGGACCCAGCGGCTGATAAGGAAATTTTGACCCTTTGCTTTGGAAAAATGGAAGCCATGGAGCTCTAAAAGTGGCTTCATCACATGGATATTACATACATCGATCATAAAAAATCCGCCTTTCTGCTGCCATTATAGCAACAAAAAGGCGGATTTGCAATCATTTACTCTGCTTCCGTCAGGAAATATACGGTGCAGTCACGACGGCCGAACTGGAAACATTCAGCAGTGGTGGGGAAGTACAGATCAAGACGGTCACCCTTGATGGAACCGCCGCAGTCTTCTGCGCGGCTCAGACCGTAGACATAAGCGCCGTCATTGGTCACGATGTACATCTCGGTAAAGTAGGGAACGATTCTCGGGTCAACAGCCACAGTGCCGATATGGACTGTAGTGCCGGTGGAGGTGATCATATCACAACCTGCATCAGTGTGGGTGTAGGCGGTAGCCAGGAACTGCTTGGAGTGGGAGAAGGTCAGGATCTTATTATCGGTGGTGACGATAAAACCGTCGCCGATCAGGGGCTTGGTGCGCTTGCTGCCCACATTTTCACCGGTGCCCTTCAGCACGAACTGATTGGTGGGCTGCAGATTGACGGTCTCCTCCAGGGTGGTGCGGCTGGTCTCAACGCCGTTTTCGAACAAAACAGAGTCGGTACGCAGAGCTTGGCCGATCTTACCGGGGATGATCACGATCTCCTCACCCTCTGCCAAGGTGGCGTCGTAGGTGTAGTCGATCCAATTGACGAGTGCTCCATCCTTCTCGATTCCCGCGGTGGTGTTCCACAGGTCCTCGATGGGGTAAGAGTCACCAGTCTTGATGTTGAACTGGGTGTTTCCGGAGAAGAAGTAATCGGGTTCATCGTTGCTGGG
>JAZSAB010000097.1:0-30904 GCA_045601675.1 Faecousia sp. | reverse complement strand
TTACACCTTCGAGGGTTACTGGAAGGATGTCGGTACCATCGACTCCCTGTGGGAGGCCAATATGGAGCTGCTGGGCAAGGATCCCGAGTTCGACATCCGCGGCGAAGAAAAGTCCAAGATCTACGCAAGAAACAACGCGCTGCCCTCCTCCTACATTGACGAGGAAGCCAAGACCGTTGGCTGCTTCATCGCAGAAGGCTCCGAGATCTACGGCTCTGTTAAGCACAGCATCATCTCCACCGGCTGTACCGTCGGCAAGGGCGCGCTGGTAGAAGACAGCGTGGTCATGCCCGGCGTTGTGATTGAACCCCACGCCATCGTCCGTCACGCTATCTTAGGCGAGGACTGCCGCATCTGCCAGGGCGCAGTTGTGGGCGGCGCATTCGGTCCCGATGATGAAAAGCAGATCAGCGTTACCGGTAAGGGCGTTGTGATTGAAGCAAACACCGTGCTGCTGCCCGGTGAAATGAAGTAAGGAGGGAAAGGCTATGAAAGTTACAGGTATTATCTTTGCCAACGACGGCACTGCCAGCGCGCTGACCGAAAAGCGCACCATGGCTTCCCTTCCCTTTGGCGGTCGTTACCGCCAGATTGACTTTGCCCTTTCCAATCTTGCCTGCGCAGGCATCCATAGAATCGGCATCGTCACCCGCCACAGCTACCAGAGCCTTATGAACCATGTGGGCTCCGGTGAAGAGTGGGGCTTAGAGATGGAAGAGGGCGGTTTGGAGTATCTGACTCCCTACGCATCCTCCACCGTTTCCGATTACCGCGGCAAGCTGGAGTCTCTCTACTCCGCAATGAACTTCCTGGAATACGGCAATGAAAACGAGCTGGTTGTGATGATCGACTCTGCCGTTCTGTGCAACATCGACCTGACCGAAGTCATCGAAGCCCACATCGAAAGCGGCAAGGACATCACCGTTGTCACCAAGTCCGGCATTGCCGACGGCAAGCGCATTGCCGACCTGGCTGTAAAGCTGGACGCAAACGGTGAGATCGCCGATATGCTGGTTGACTACCCCGCCCCCGCGGATTACGAAACCTCCATGGACATCTTCGTTCTCAACAAGCGCTGGCTTGCGGAGACCGTCCGTGAGCATATCGCCCGGAATCTCTACCACATGGACCGCGACCTGGTCCTCGGTATGTGGCAGAAGGGTCTGATCTCCGTAAACATCTACCCCTACGAGGGTCTTGCCATGTTCAACGAGTCCGTTGAAGAATACTTCTGCAACAGCCTGTCCCTGACCCAGAAGGAGGTCCGCGGGGATCTGTTTGGCAGAAATCACCCCGTCTACACCAAGGTCCGTGACCGTGTCCCCACCTACTACGGTGACGAATGCAACATCGACAACTGCTCCGTAGCCGACGGCTGCATGCTGGGCGGTAATGTAAAGAACAGCATCCTCTTCCGTCAGGTCACCGTTTATCCCACCGCCAAGGTAGAAAACTGCGTGGTTATGAACGACACCGTGATCCACGAAGGCGCTGAGCTTGTAAATGTGATCCTGGATAAGGATGTTGTGGTCCGGGCAGGTGCCAAGGTCATCGGCACACCCAGCAATCCCGTTATTATCAGAAGAGGTGAAGTCGTATGAGAATTGCCCTTTTGGCTTCCGAGGGCGCACCCTACGCCAAATCCGGAGGTTTGGGCGATGTAATGGAGGCGCTGCCCTCCGCCCTGGCCCGTATTCCGGGCAACGAAGTGGTGCTCCTGCTTCCCTACTATCAGAAGATCAAGCACAACCCCAAATATGAGGTGGAGCTGGTTGCCCAGTTCCATGTGGCTCTTGGCTGGCGTCAGCAGTATGCAGGCATCTTCAAGCTCAAGGGTCGCGAGGACGGCGTGCAGGTCTATTTTATCGATAATCACTACTATTTCGGCGCCCGCAGCGGTCCGATCTACGGCGATATCGATGACGGCGAGCGTTTCGCCTACTTCTCCAAGGCTTGCCTGGACACCCTGGTCGCCCTTAACTTCATCCCCGATGTGATCCAGTGTAACGACTGGCAGACCGCTTTGGTCCCCACGCTGCTGGCATCCCAGTACTATCCCCTGTTCCCCGGTACCAAGTGTATGTTCACCATCCACAATGTGGAGTATCAGGGTTGGGCAAACGGCTACTTCTTTGACGATGTGCTGGCGCTGCCCTGGGAGTACCGCAGCCACCTGGATATGAACGGCGCTGTGAATATGATGAAGGGCGCTATTGAGACCGCTCACTTAGTCACCACCGTTTCCGAGTCCTATTCCCGGGAGCTGATGCATCCCTACTACGCCCACGGTCTGGACGGCGTCCTCTCCGGCGCTGCCTGGAAGCTTACCGGCATCACCAACGGCATCGATGTGCGTACCTTCAATCCGGAGACCGACCCCGCGCTGCCCGCTCACTACAACGCAAAGACCGTAGCAAAGGGCAAGGCCGCATGCAAGGCTGCCCTCCAGGAAGAGGTTGGTCTGCCCCAGCGTGACGATGTGCCCCTGATGGTCATGGTCACCCGTCTTGCCGGCCACAAGGGTTTGGATCTTCTGTGCCACATCGCCCGTCAGCTGATGTGGGAAGAGGATTGCCAGCTGCTGATTCTCGGCACCGGCGAACATCATTTTGAGCAGTTCTTCCGTGACTTAGAGCGGGAGTTCCCCGACCGGGTAGCCGCAAAGATCACCTTCGATTTGGGTCTTGCCGCACGGATCTATGCCGGCGGTGACATCTACCTGATGCCCTCCAAGAGCGAGCCCTGCGGCCTCAGCCAGATGAACGCTATGCGTTACGGTACTGTCCCCGTTGTCCACGCCACCGGTGGTCTTAAGGACACCGTGCCTCCTGCCGACGAAAACGGCGAAGGCGGCTTAGGCTTTACCTTCCAGAGCTACAATGCTCACGATTTCCTGGCTGCGCTTAAGCGCTGCATTGCCCTCTACCGGGATAACCCCAAGGGTTTTGCCGCACTGCGCCGCCGCGGTATGGAGCAGGACTTCAGCTGGGACAAACCCGCGCAGAAGTACATGGATCTTTTCCATCAAATGCTCGGCTGGTAACAAATAATAACCCCCACCGAATTTCCTCGGTGGGGGTCCTTTTTCTATCAGCTTTCCGTTTTTATAAGGAGCTTTCTTGTACTTGCCCAAAGCTTCGGTCCGAATTTCCGAATCAGATTGGAGATCAGCATAACCACAGCGCCAACTGCCAGTCCCGTGGCAATATACACCGCCAGTCGCTTTTTCCAACCCAAGCCCTCAAAGAAGGGCAGGATCTTGCCGATCCGGTGGCAGAACACATAGTGGCTGAAGCAGATGGAAAGGCTGTACTTCCCAAGGAAGGTACAGACTTTATTGTTGAATATCTCGTGACCGATACTCTTACCGCTGAAGGTGATGATCACAGCGATGCTCAGCAGGGGCAGCATAAACAGATCCCGCAATCCGCTGGCAAACTTTGCCATGTACAGGAGATACACCGCGTAGATCCCCAGCTCCACAATCGCCAGCACCACTTTGCCAAAAGTAGTGAAATCCAACTCTTTCAGCTTCTTGGTCACGCAGTAGCACAACGCGCCCAGGCTCAGCTCCGCAAGGGCGCGGAGGTTACCTTTGATGGTAATGCCGGTCCACTTCATAGGTCCCTTAATAGAGCCGTAGGTCTGGTACAGCCATCCAAGCACCATAACCGCAAGAATGGGCAATATCACCCGCAGCGCTATATCCTTGTACTTACGAAGCAGCGGGTATAATAGCGCCATACAAAGGATCATAGAGGACGCGTACCAGGAAACCAGCATGATCTTGGACTTAAACAGACCGGTAGAGATCAGCAAAAATCCCTCAAACCAGCTTGCGCCGAGGACGCTTGTAAGGGCCGTTCCCGTTGCCACAGCGGTAACGATGGCTGTGACCAGATAGGAGATCGCCACCTCAGGGTAAAGGGCTTTGAACTTTTTGAGCAGGAATGCGCCGGTCTCTCTGCCGAGCGGCAGGGTGCTTGTCTTTTCCGCCTTTTCGATAGTCGCCATCATAAGATAGCCGGACACCAGGAAGAAAAACTCCACCGCCAGGGAATAGCCGGAAAACAGATTCGCGTGGGTCTTATCGGGCATTATATACTTTGCGTGGTTGAGCATAACACAGATGGAAAAAACAAACCGCAGCAGATCGATCTTGCCGTTTCGCGCCACTCTATTTCCCATAGCACCCTCCTTTTTCGCAGAAATCCCGCGACTTTTTCTATTTATACTGGTATTTTACACAGTATCGTGAAAAAAGTCAACCGCAAGGAAATCCCGCCCCTTTTGCCTTGACTTTTCCCCAAAATCTCTTATTATAAAGATAGTGTTTTTCAGAACAAAATCCCCTTTTCAGGAGATGTCTATGCGTATTTTATTTGACTCCAAAAAGCTCATTCATAAAGACCCCTTTGGTACACTGACCCCGGACGAAAGTTGCAAGCTCTCCCTCCATATTCCCACGGATGTAGGCGCCATCAAGGCAGAGTGTGTTTTCACCCGGGAGGACGGCAGCCCTCTTATGACGGCGACCCTGTCCCCCACGGGAGAAAACGGCGGCTACACCCTCTTTGGGGGCAGTTTTTCTTTTGCCGAGCCGGGTCTTTATTTCTATTATTTCAGGATCTATAAGCCCACCGGCAGCTTCCGCCTGTTTAAGCAAGGGGACGACACCAATATGGAAGCCGGCGACCTTTGGCAGGTAAGCTGTATTCCTGCGGACTTTACCACCCCCGATTGGGCAAAGGGCGCGCTGATCTACCAGCTGTTCCCGGACCGGTTCTATAAGTCCGGCACCTGCGACCTTACCGGCAAGCTCACTCCCTACACCGTCCACGAAAACTGGGATGAG
Organism: Faecousia sp.; assembly: GCA_045601675.1. Lineage (GTDB taxonomy): Bacteria > Bacillota > Clostridia > Oscillospirales > Oscillospiraceae > Faecousia. The sequence continues at coordinate 26,049 of JAZSAB010000097.1, read as the reverse complement.
GAAGTGAATTGGAGACCCACCCCCCAGGGTGTTGTGCTGAACAACGACTTCTACGGTGGCAATTTCAAGGGCATCACCGAGAAAATGGACTATATCGCCTCTCTTGGCGTCACCATTTTGTACCTGAACCCCATCAGCAAGAGCTTCTCCTCCCACCGCTACGACACCGGCGACTACAAGACCCCCGACCCTATGCTGGGCACGGAGGCGGATTTCACTGCCATGTGCGATGCCGCCCACGAGCGGGGCATTAGGGTGATTTTGGACGGCGTGTACTCCCACACCGGCTCCAATAGTCTGTATTTCGATAAGGAGCGTACCTTCGGCGGCAACGGCGCATATTGCTCCAAGGAATCTCCCTACTATAGCTGGTATAACTTCCGCAAGTACCCTGACTCCTATCAGTGCTGGTGGGATTTCGATACCCTGCCCACCGTCAAGAAAATGGATCCCGCCTTTGTGGACTACATCATCACCGCAGAGGATTCCGTGGTTGCCCACTGGCTGCGCCTGGGCGCGGACGGCTTCCGGCTGGATGTGGTGGATGAGCTGCCCAATGAATTTGTGCTAAAGCTGAAAAAGCGCATCCGGGAGGTAAAACCCGACGCGCTGCTCATCGGCGAAGTATGGGAGGATGCCTCCAACAAGATCGCCTACGATGTCCGCCGCCGCTACTTTGTGGATGGCGTGCTGGACTCCTGCATGAACTACCCCTTCCGCACCGCCATTTTGAACTTCCTGCGCAAAAAGGACAAGGGCGAGGGCTTCCGGGACGCAATTATGACCGTTTTGGAAAACTATCCGCCCCAGGTGGTTGCCTGCAATATGAACCTTTTGGGCACCCACGATACCGTCCGGATCCTCACCGCTTTGGTGGATGAATTTGAGGGCGACCGCTTCGCCTGCGCTGACCGCCACCTAAGTCCCGAGCAAAAGGAAAAGGCGCGGGAGCTTCTGCTGCTGGCATCCTGCCTGCAGTACACCCTTCCCGGCACACCCAGCCTTTACTACGCGGACGAGACCGGTATGGAAGGTCACAAAGACCCCTTCAACCGCCGCACCTACCCCTGGGGAAGCGAAGACCAGGCATTGCTGCGCCACTTCCGCAATTTAGGACAACTGCGTAAGGAAGAGCCCGTATTCAAAGAGTGTGGTCTGCGTTTCTTCCAGGCAGGGGAAGGCAAAATCGGCTTCACCCGGTTCGGAAAAAACGGCAAGATCAAGATTTATGTAAACTGCAGTGACGCTCCCTGGGAGATCCCCGCCTGCAATGTCCGCCTTGCCCACAAGCTACGCAACCTCTCCCCGGATTGGCAGAGCTTAGCGCCCATGGGCTTCTGCATTGAAAAGTGTGAGTAATATGGAAAAAGAATTATTTCTCTCCGGCTACTGCCGCACCACCGACGAAAGCCGAATGGTGGCCGTGGTGACGGAAGACGGCAAGCTCCTGGAAGTGGATTGCTGCTACGAAAACTGCGTCCACACCCCAAACTGCACCATCGCCCAGGAGATCAGAAAACATCTGGAGGAACGCATATGAATGTAACGCAAACCGTCAAGAATATGAAGCTGTTCCTCTTCGATATGGACGGAACGCTGTACCTGGGCGACCGGCTGTACGATTTCACCATCGAGCTGCTGGAAACCATCAAAAAATCCGGCGGCACCTATCTCTTTATGACTAACAACTCCTCCAAAAGCGTGGAGGACTATGTAAAGAAGCTCCACAAATTCGGCATTTCCGCCACCCGGGAGGACTTTATTACCTCCTCCCAGGCAACCGCCTATTACCTGCATAAATACCACGAGGGTCAGCGGCTCTATGTCTGCGGCACGGAGTCCCTCAAGGCGGAGCTGCGCCGGGAGGGTTTTGTTGTTACCGAAAGCATCGACGAAACCGACTGCATCGTAATGGGTTTTGACACAGAGCTGACCTTCCAAAAGCTTCACGATGTGAGCTATCTTTTGCTGACCCGGGAAGAGATCCCCTTTATCGCCACCAACCCGGACCTGGTATGTCCCACGGAGTTTGGCAGCGTACCGGATTGCGGCAGCGTGTGCCAGATGATCTTTAACGCAACGGGAAAACGCCCGGTAGTCATCGGCAAACCCAGTCCTCTGATGCCGGAGCTTGCTATGGACCGGCTGGGCATCTCCAAAGAGGAGACCTGTGTCATCGGCGACCGGATCTATACGGACATCAAAAGCGGTCTGAATGCCGGCATCACCGGTATCTTGGTCATGAGCGGCGAGACCACCTACGAGATCCTGGACGCCTCCCCGGAAAAACCCCACATCGTCATGGAAAGCGCCCAGGAAATTCTGGATATCTTAAAAGCATAAAAGTATTCTTTTCCACCCCCCTTATCAACACCAGAACCGGGCTATGGTCTACACCATAGCCCGTTTTTCTTATTTTGCAGCAGCACTTTCTCAGCCAACAAATTGATTTGGTGGGGTAAATAATATTGTAGGGGGCGGCGCCCACGACGCCCCGTTATTCCAATCCGCTTCTGCGTACCGGCGGGCTGTCGAGGGCGCCAGCCCCTACATTCTCACCTTACAACAGTTAGATAAATTGGAATTTGTTAAACTACTTCAATCCAATATCTTTGCTGTGTTTTTCCATTGTCGTCTACAAATTCGTTTTCTAAAATTCCACCGTTTTTGATTATGCTCTTCGCTGAACCAACATTTGCTTTATCACAAACCATTAATACTCTGTTAATCCCTAATTTTTTGCATTCAATTAAGGATAGACGAATCATTTCAGTAGCATAACCCTTTTTTCTTTCACTCGGTCTGACACCATCTCCAATATGTCCACCAAATTGTAATAAATAATCATTCAAGTAATGTCTAATATTCACAGCACCTAACAAAATGTTTCTTTCAACATCCAACAAGAAGTAAACAGAGTCGGGTACTTTTCCGTCTTTAGGTTCACTAATTTCCAAATTTTCTAAATAATAATCAAAATCATGGTAATCATTCTTGAAGATTGCCCATGGAGAACGATTGCCTTGATTTACTTCGTGGTCTACTTTCCATTCATCAATCATCTCAGATAACTGAGTATAGTATTCTTTTGACAATTTAATCAGTCTAACATTCATTTTTCTCACCTACAAATTCAAGTTTGTCTAACTGTTTTTATATTATCACGCAGGCGCGTAAAAAACAAGAACCGGGATAGCTGGTGCTATCCCGGTCATATTCTTTTTACTTAATCAGCAGTTCTGCGATCTGGATGGCATTGGTGGCAGCGCCCTTGCGGACCTGGTCGCCACAGCACCACAGGCAGATGCCGTTGGGATCGGTAAGGTCCGGACGGATACGGCCGACGAAGACGATGTCCTGGTCGGTGGTGTCCAGAGGCATGGGATACTGCTTATTCTGCAGATCGTCCACCAGCTTGCAGCCGGGAGCCTTTGCGATGACCTCGCGGGCCTGCTCCACGGTGACGGGGGTGTCGAAGTGGCAGCTGACGGAGATGGAGTGGCTGCGCACGACGGGCACACGGACGCAGGTGCAAGCGACCTTCAGCTCGGGCAGGTGCATGATCTTTCTGCCCTCGTTCTGCATCTTCATTTCCTCGCTGGTGTAGCCGTCTACCTGCTCGCCGCCGATCTGGGGGATCAGGTTGTAGGCGATCTGGTAGGGGAAGATCTTGGGCTCGTAGGTTTCGCCCTTGGAAAGTGCCTCCACTTCCTCCATCAGCTCGATAGGACCGCCTGCGCCTGCGCCGGACACAGCCTGGTAGGTGGAGGTGGTCATGGTGCGGATGGGAGCGATGGAATTAAGGGCATTGACCGCGGTAACGGTGATGATGGTGGAACAGTTGGGGTTTGCGATGATGCCGTTATGGTTCTTTGCATCCTCGGGGTTTACCTCGGGAACCACCAGGGGAACGGTGGGATCCATACGGAACGCGGAAGAGTTATCCACGAATACAGCGCCTGCTGCCTTGATGGCGGGAGCAAACTGCTTTGCGATATCGTTTTCCGCAGCGCCCAGGACGATGTCCACGCCCTTAAAAGCTTCCTCGCAAGCAAGCTCGATGGTAACATCCTCGCCACGGAATTTGAGGGTCTTGCCTGCGCTGCGCGCGCTGGCGAGAGGGATCAGTTTGCCTACGGGGAAATTGCGCTCCTGCAGGACTTTGATCATTTCCTGACCTACGGCGCCGGTGGCGCCCAAAATAGCAACGGTATAGTTTTTCATAAATGCCTCCTGTTATTTCACGAAGCTGTTATACAGCACCCGGATAGCCTGGGCAAAGTCCTTATTGTCCACGCCGAAGATAATGTTCAGCTCATCGGGTCCCTGTGTGATCATACGGATATTGATGCCGGCCTTACCCAGGGCGGCAAAGATCTTACCGGACACGCCGGGACGGAATGCCATCTGATGACCAACCGCAGCGACGATAGAGATATTGTCCAGCACTTCCAGGCGATCAGGCTTAATTTCCTGCTGGATCTCTGCCAGGATGGCATAGAGCTGCTTCTGGATCTTTCCGGTGGGCATCACCAGAGAAACATTATCGATACCATTGGGAGCAAAGTCCACAGAGATATTGTGCCGCTCCAGGATGCTCAGCAGGCGACGCAGAATGCCGACCTCACTGGTCATGCCACGCTTAAACATGGTGATGATGGAGAAATCCTTTTTGCCGGTAATACCGGTGATCACCCGCTCGGGATCGACCTCGGTCTCAAACTCCTCCTGGATCATAGTGCCCACATCTTCGGGGGCGTTGGTGTTGCGGATATTTACGGGAATACCCTTTTCACGCACAGGCTTAATGGTTCCCTCGTGGAGCACCTGGGCACCGGCGTAGCTCAGCTCCCGCAGTTCGTCATAGGTAACCTCGGGAATGGGCTGGGGATTCTCAACGATCCGGGGGTCTGCCATCAGGATACCGGAAACATCGGTCCAGTTTTCGTAGACATCCGCATCCAGAGCAGCCGCTGCCAGGGCGCCGGTAATATCGCTGCCACCACGGGAGAAGGTGCGGATACGGTCGTCGGGCATCACACCATAGAAGCCGGGGATGACCATCGCCTCGCCCTTAAACTTTGCCAGCGCGGGATAAGAGTTTTCCTTATCCACTGTGCCGTCCATGTTGAAACGGATCCAGTCAGCGGCATCCACAAACTTGAAGCCCAGGAATGCTGCCATCAGCTTTGCGGAGAAATACTCACCGCGGCTGACCAGCTCATCCTGAGAAATTTCCTTGGCATCCAAACGGCTTTTCAGTTCTGCAAACTCTGTCTCCAGGTCCACATCCAGCTTCAGCTCGTCACGGATCTCTAAATACCGGGAAGTAATCTGATTGAAAACAGGGTCGCAAGCCACGCCGTACTGTACATGCGCATAGCACAGATACAGCAGATCGGTGATCTTATGATCGTCCTTATGTGCCTTGCCGGCAGCGGAAACTACCACCACACGGCGCTCTTTATCGGAGAGAATAATGTCCCGTACCTTGCGGTACTGACCGGCGTCCGCCATAGAGGAGCCGCCAAATTTCGTTACTTTCAGCATATCGTACCTTCCTTTCAGATCCTAAGGATCTGCCGGTTTATAAAATCGCAGCAATAAATGCGTCGGGGTTTTCCTTCAGCCAGGCATGCATTTCGCAAACCTTAACGGGCTTGGTGATCACAGCGTCGCCCCAGGTTTCCAGGGTATTCTCCTGCAGCCAGGGATCGGATGCCCTGCTTACATAGTAGGACAGGGGCTCGTTGTTCTGCGCGCTTACCTTGCCGCCGTAGGGGGCGTAGAAAGGCTTACCCAGCAGCACATCCGCACAGTCCTGCACCACATTATATGCGGTGGGGTAGCGGCCTGCGCCCTGACCGTAGAAGCTCATTCTGCCGGAGGCGCTACCTACATAAGTGATCAGGTTATAGTTTGCAGGAACGGCAGATTCCGGCTCACCCACACGAACCAAGGTAGGCTGAACATAAGCGCTGAGCTTGTCGCCGTTTCTTCTTGCGGTGGAGATGAGCTTACATACCGCGCCGTGGGCGGTAAAGTTCGCAACATCCTCTGCCCGGATGTTGCGGATGCCCGCAGCGGGAACAGTGTCCTTATCCAGGCTGACGCCGAAGCCGATGTTTGCGGAGAGGATCACCTTATGCCAGGTGTCAATGCCGTCCACGTCGGTGGAGGGGTTTGCCCCTGCGTAGCCCAGGCTCTGGGCCTGCTTCAGGGCTTCGTCATAGCCAAGACCCAGGCGGGTCATAGAATCGAGAATGTAGTTGCAGGTGCCGTTCATAATGCCGCCAACCTGCTGCACAGTCTGAATGCGACGGGCGCGCTCCAGCTCGCTGAGCCAGCCGATGCCGCCGCCAACCGCTGCGGTGCAGCGGAAGCTGACGCCCTTTTCGGCTGCCAGGGGAATCAGCTCGTCATAGAAGGATGCCACCAGCGCCTTATTGGAGGTAACCACATTTTTGCCTGCCTCAATGGCGGCACGAACGAACTCATAAGCGGGGTGCAGACCGCCCATAGCCTCCACCACGGTGTCGATGGTCTCGTCACCTACGATGGACCCAATATCCTTGGTTGCCTCTGCGTCGGGGAGGTTAATTTCCTCCAGGCACAGGACCTTTACTACCTGCATATCGTCGCGCTCTACGGTCAGATCGTACACACCTCTGCCCACAACGCCAAAGCCAAGAAGACCAATCCGCATAATCTCTTCCTCCGTTTTATCTTTTTCCGTCTTTGCGGCGGAAACGCTTGCAATTTTATGAAAAACAGTATATCATATACGCAAGTATTTTGCAATAGTTGCAAAAAACAAGATTTTCCGGGAATCTACTGTTATTTTGTGCATTTTATGAAGAGATTCCCCCGATTATAGGAGTTTACTATGCGATACCATTCTACAAGAAGCGATTCCCCCGTGATCGACAGCGCCCAGGCTGTGCTGAACGGCCTTGCTCCCGACGGCGGACTCTATGTTCCCGAGGCGATTCCCGCGGTGGATGTGGAGAAGATCCTCGGCGGCAGTACCATGGAAATGGCCACCGCCCTCATCGGCGCTATGATCCCGGATCTTCCCAATATGGAAGAGCTTGTCCGCCGGGCATACACCGGAAAATTCCAGACCGAGGAGCTGACTCCCACTGTGGATACCGGCAAGTTTACGGTGCTGGAACTGTTCCGGGGTCCCACCTCTGCTTTTAAGGATGTGGCCCTTTGCGCTCTGCCTCAGCTGCTCACCGCGGCTAAGGATCAGAAAAACATGGCAGAGGATATTCTCATCCTCACCGCCACCTCCGGCGACACCGGCAAAGCTGCGCTGGCTGGCTTCAGCAATGTGCCCGGCGTGAAGATCTGCGTATTCTATCCCCAGGGCGGCGTATCCGCAGTCCAGCGGGCGCAGATGGTCACCCAGGAGGGCAGCAACGTTACTGTTTGCGCCGTAGAGGGCAACTTCGACGATGCCCAGACCGGCGTGAAGAACATCTTCGCCGCCGCACAGGACGGCGTTCTCCCCGGCTCGGAGGGCAACCGCCTTTCCACCGCCAACTCCATTAACATCGGTCGCCTCGCCCCCCAGATCACCTACTATTTCAAGGCCTACGCAGACCTGCTGCGCAGAGGTCAAATCGCCATGGGTGACAAGGTGAATTTCTGTGTTCCCACCGGCAATTTCGGTGACATCCTCGCCGGCTACTTAGCAAAGAAAATGGGTCTGCCTGTCGGCACTCTGATCTGCGCTTCCAACGCAAACAATGTGCTGACAGACTTCATCCGCACCGGCACTTACGACCGCCGCAGACCTCTGCATAAGACCATCTCCCCCTCTATGGACATTCTGGTGTCCTCCAACTTAGAGCGTCTTCTGTACTTTATGTCCGGGGATGCCTCTGTGGTTGCGGATTTGATGGCAAAGCTGAGCAAGGAAGGCGCATACACCGTCCCTGCCGGGATGAAAGAAGCCATCGCCCGGGAGTTCTGGGCAGGCTGCTGTGACGACGAAAAGGCAAGCAAGACCATCGGAAAGGTCTGGCGCCAGCAGCATTACCTCTGCGACACCCACACCGCCACCGGCTGGGCAGTTGCGGAAGACTATGTTGCCGAGACCGGCGATGACCGCCCCATGGTGGTGCTGTCCACCGCATCTCCCTACAAGTTCCCGGCAGCGGTGCTCCGCTCTCTCGAAGAGGTGACCGCCACCGACGAATTTTCCATGATGGATCGGCTCCAGGAGCTGACCGGCGTCAAGATTCCCCAGAATCTTGCAGGTCTGCAGGAGAAAAAGGAACTGCACACAGGCGTGATCCCCAAGGACGAAATGCTGGAATTTGTGAAGAAAATCTAATAAAAAAGCAGGTATCCAACCGGATACCTGCTTTTTATTACGCAGAAATCTTTTTCTTTGTCTTGATGCTTGCGGCGTAAGCGCTGTTGCAAAGTCCCAAAATCGCGGACGCGATGAACAGGGTCTCAATACCCACATTCTGCCAGATCCAACCGCCGAACAGGGCGATAAAAATGGTGATCACATGGTTGATAGAAACGCCGGTGGAAATGGTCGCCTTGACCTCCTCGTTGTTGTCGGACAGCTCCTGGACATAGACATTGCTTGCCATGGATGCCATAGAGATGATCGCATCCAGCACATAGTTTACGCAGCAAATGATAAACGCGATGTTCTTTGGGAAGATATGGTGGGCAAAGCCGTAAAGCAGGCAAACGACCACCAGCACCAGGGTGTCCGTGACCATCACGAACTTGTAGCCGGCTTTGTCGATGAGCTTACCAACAAGGGGCGACAGCAAGAAGCATGCCACCGCAGAAACCGCGAACAGAAGGCTGATGGTCGCCGCACTTGCGCCGTAGAACAGGATCAGCACATACGGACCGAAAGTTAGGAACACCTGTTTTCTCGCGCCGTAGAACATCTCCAGCATATAGTACTTTGTGTACTTTTTGTGGAAATAGAACCGGCGGCTGTTCTGCTGGGAAGCGCTTTTTCCCTTGACCTTCAGGGTGAAAATCAGCGCGATGGCCGCCAGTACCGTAGCCACACCAAAGAACAACTGATAGGGCTGCTGGGTCTTCAGCTGGGAAAAGCCGAGAACGATCACAATGTAGCCAACAAGGGTTCCGATCTGATTGACGGAATTCTGCACGCCCTGGGCCGCGCCGCCTTTGCCGGGCAGTGCGTACTGGAGGGAAAGAGAGCTCTTCATGCCGATCTGGATATGCTCACCGATGGAAAAGACGCAGATCGCCAGGGTAGCCAGCACCTTGGTAGGCGGCAGCACGGCATGCATGCCCATGCCCGCCAGCATGCTCACCGCGCCGGCCTTATATAAGGTCTCCGCGGAGAGCATATAGAAAAGCGCCAAAATGAACACCAGCGCGATGCCCGGCAGCTCCCGGAAAAACTCCGTAATGCCCCGGTCCATCTCGTTCATCTGCGCCACTTCCGCCAGGAAGTTGTCGAGCATGCCTCTATATAGTCCGTAGTACAGACCAGTAATCAGCACGGAGAGCAGAAAAAACTTAAAGCTCGTGCCTTCTTTGAAGGTTTCTTTTATCGTTTTGCCCATGGTTTATCCTTTTCCTTCCTTTTTCTGCACTTACTATACTGCGAAAGGAACGAAAAAGCAAGCCCGATCCTATTGTCATTGCGAGGAGCGTAGCAATGGGTTCCCGTATTTCGGTAGAGCCGGAGGGACTCGTAACAGTCCACCGGACTGTTGCGATTTACATTATTCGAGTCCCCCGGCGTAAAAAGAAAAGCAGATATCCCGAATGGGATATCTGCTTTTCTGGTACGCCGGAAGGGACTCGAACCCCCGACCTACTGATTCGTAGTCAGTCACTCTATCCAACTGAGCTACCGGCGCATACACATAACGTGCTTGCATATAATAGCACACGTTTTTAGAAATTGCAAGAATTTTTTTCGTTTATTTTCAAAAAAGTTTCTCGCTCCGCCATATATTCTGCCATTGCCCTCTTGTTTTTTTCTTTTTCTGCGGTTATAATACACGCAGAAACAAATAGGAGGTCATTACCATGGCTGTTAAAATTGAAAAAACCACCATTATCGGCGACGTTCTGGACATCGCACCCCAGGCTGCGCCCCTGTTCTTTGCCATCGGCATGCACTGCCTGGGCTGCCCCTCTTCCCGCGGCGAGACCGTTGAGGAGGCCTGCATGGTCCACGGCATCGAGTGCGAGCCCTTCCTGGCTCAGCTGAACCATTTCCTGGAAGCTTACGAAGCAGACCAGGCTGAAAAGGCTGAATAAGACCGATACGCCATCCCTTGGGATGGCGTTTTTCGTGAGGTATGACTATGAACATCCCCCTCTCCCCGCGGCTGAAATGCTGCTGCGGTCTCGTCTGCCCCGGTGACCGGGTGGCGGACATTGGCTGCGACCACGGCTACCTCGGCATCTATCTTCTCAAAAACGGCATTGCAAGCTCCGTCATCGCATCGGACATTAACGAGCAGCCTCTGCAAAGCGCCGTCATAAACGCGGAGAGATTCGGTGTCCGGGACAAGATCTCCTTTTACCTCTCTGACGGGGTTCGGAATATCCCCCGGGACTTTGATACATTGGTCTGCGCCGGCATGGGTGGGGATACCATGGTATCCATCCTCTCCGCCGCCCCCTGGCTGAAAGATAAGCGCTACCGGCTGATCCTCCAGTGCCAGTCGAAAACTCCAATGCTGAGAGCCTATCTTTCCGACAACGGCTGGCGCATTACGGAAGAATCGGTGCTTCGGGACGGAAGATTTCTCTACACCGTTATGGAGGTCATCTACCAGCCGGACTACCCCCGGCTCACCGTAGGCGAAACATATTTCCCCCCGGCGCTGCTGGAAAACCCCGCGAAAGAGCTACCGGAATACTATCAGCGACTTCTCTTTTCCCTGCGCCGGGCGATTTCCGGCAGAGGCGAAAAAGCGGACCCCCAGATGGTCGCCGCCCTCCGGGAACTGGAAGCGCTTACCGACGACCCTGCCCTTGACTTTTTGAAGGAGGGATCCTTATGATCACCGTAAACGACATTTTGGCGTATTTGGAGACCCTTGCGCCTAAATCCATGCAGTATGATTGGGACAACACCGGTCTGATCTGCGGCAGAAAAACGAAGGAAATCAAGAAGATCCTTGTGGCTTTAGATCCCTTTGAGGATGTGTGCAAGGAGGCCGCCCACATTGGCGCGGATATGCTCCTGACCCACCATCCCCTGATCTTCCAGGCGCCCCGCGCCATCCAGGACGACACAGATATGGGTCGCGCCATTTTCCTGCTCATCGAGCACGGTATTGCCGCGGTCAACGCCCACACCAACTTGGACTGCGCTCCCGGCGGTGTCAACGACACCCTGGCATCGGTCTTGGGTCTGCAGGATATTTCTGTTATAAACCCCAAAGGGCTTGACCCCGAACCCTGGGGTCTGCTGCGGCAAGGCACAGTTCCCACCCAGCCCCTTTCCCAGTTCCTGGCAAATGTCAAGGAAACTTTGGGCTGCGAGGGTCTGCGCTATGTAGACGGCGGCAAGCCTGTGCACCGTGTGGCAGTAGGCGGCGGCAGCTGCGCAGGCGAAATGGAAGAAGCCATCGCCGCCGGCTGTGACACCTTCGTCACCGCCGATGTGAAATATAACAGCTTCCGGGACGCGTTTTCCTCCGGTCTGAACCTCATTGACGCCGGTCATTTCCACACAGAAAACCCGGTCTGCGCGGTTTTAGCGGAGAAAATGCAGGAGAAATTCCCGGAAATCCAGGTAGTTTTGTCCAAAACACACCGAGATCCCATGAAATTCTTCTAAAACAGTTGATTTTCCCCAGGAATCTATGCTAAAATACAAAAAGATTTTTTGAGTTAAGAAGGGAACGATTTACTATGTCCGGACATTCCAAATGGCATAACATTCAGAAAACCAAGGGCGCACAGGACGCAAAGCGCGCTGCCGCCTTTACAAAGATCGCAAAAGAGCTGATCGTTGCGGTGAAGGAAGGCGGCGGCATCACCGATCCTGCTAACAACTCCCGCCTGGCAACCGTCATCACCAAGGCAAAGGCTGCCAATATGCCCAACGATAACATCAAGCGCTGCCTGGAGAAGGCCGCAGGCGCAGGCGGCGGCGACAGCTACGAAACCATCACCTACGAAGGCTACGGTCCCGGCGGTGTTGCCGTGATCGTAGAGACCATGACCGACAACCGCAACCGTACCGCAGGCTCCATGCGCCACCATTTCGATAAGTTCGGCGGCAACCTGGGCGCTTCCGGCTGCGTTTCCTGGAGCTTCGATAAGAAGGGTGTCTTAGTCATCGACAACTCCGAAGAGGAGCTGGACGAGGAAGAAGTCATGATGGACGCCATGGAAGCCGGCGCTGACGATTTTGAGGCAGAGGGCGAAGTATTTACCATCTACACCCTGCCCGACGACTTTAACAGTGTTGTTGAGGGTCTTAGTAAGTACACCTTCGCATCCGCCCAGATCGAGATGGTTCCCCAGAACTATCAGAAGCTGGAAGACGAAGAACAGATCAAGCTGATGGAAAAGCTCATCGACATCATGGAAGATGACGACGATGTGCAGAACGTCTGGCACAACTGGGATCAGGAATAATAAAACAACTCCCGTAGCAAAAGCTACGGGAGTTTTCTTTTCTTCAGATACGCTCCATCAGGTCGCGGTAGAAGTTCCACATTTCCTCTTCGGTCTCAAAGTTACCCACATACATGGCATTGCCCATAGCGCCGGACAGGGCATCGGGGATGCGGCCGTGCATCACGAGCAAGTGACCGTACTTTTCCACAACGGCATTATCGTCCATCTTGTAGCTCTGACCGTCACGGCGACCGCAGAATGCGCAGAAGTGGCGCTTTCCGAGAGGCTTGGTGCTCTCGTTAAAAGCGATCATATCCGCCCAGATCTTGTACACATCGGTCTCATAGGCATAGTTGTACATTTCGGGGGTGTAGCCGCCGCAGGGGCGCATATTGACTTCCAGGCCAATAATATCGTCCTTCTTGCCCAGACCCTCCTGGTCCTCAGTAAGGCGGAAGAACTCTAAGTGGACGAAACGGCTCTTAACGCCGAAGGCCTTTACGGTACGAAGACCCGCATCCCGGACATCCTCGGGAAGCTCCTTCACTAAGTAGTAGATGGAGTCCATCGCATCGTTGACCACATCCATAATGCTGAGAGGGGTCACATTGCCGCTTTCAAAGAGAGGCTCGCCGTTGGCGCCGATGATGGCATCGTAGGTGCACACAACACCCTTAACCATCTCTTCCATGATGTACTGTACATCGTCCTTGGTATCAAAGAAGAACTGCAGCTCCTCGTCGCTCTTCAGACGATAGGTGTGGCTTGCGCCTACGCCGTTATCGGGCTTGACCACCACGGGGTAGCCGACCTTCTTGGCAAATGCCTTTGCCTTCTTAAAGTCGCTGACCATATGGTAGCGGGCAGTAGGAAGACCGGCTTTCTTGTAGTAAGCCTTCATAGCGGACTTACACTTGACGGACTTCATATCCTCTTCCTGGAAGCCGGTGGTGATATGAAATTCCGTGCGCAGTTTTGCATCCCGCTCCAGCCAGTACTCATTGTTGGATTCCAGCCAGTCGATCTTGCCGTACTTGTAGGTAAAGAAGGCAACGGCGCGGAAGACCTCCTCGTAGTTTTCCAGGCTGTCTACCTTATAGTACTCGTTAAGGGAATCCCGCAGCTCCTGCTGCAGCTCGCCGTAAGGGCAATCGCCGATACCCAGCACCCGCAGACCGTTATTCTTCAGCTCCCGGCAGAAATGCCAGTAGGTGTCGGGAAAATTGGGGGAAATGAAAATAAAATTCTTCATATAGTTCTCTCTTTCTTATAAAAGATAGGGCAGATAATGCTCCACCATTTTAAACCACCAGCACCAATCGTGGTCCACATCGTGACCCCAATAGTCGATGGTTGCGTTGATGCCCTTGCTGCGCAGAACGCCGTTTAACCGGTCGGTGCTTTCGATCAGCACATCCTCCCAGCGTCCGCGACCCACCACAACCAGGATCTGCCGCTCATTGTACATAGAAATGTAGGGGTGATCTCCGGGCATATTGGAAAGGTAATTGACGGGGCTATTGTTATAGACCAGGTCGTCCATATAGTTCCCAAAGGAATCTAAGCTATCGTACAGACCGGAAATGGCGAACACGCCGTTAAACAGATCCGGACGGCGGAAAAACAGGTTTGCCGCGTGCATAGCGCCCATGGACGCGCCAAAGGTCAAGATTCCCTGGACGTAGCCGTTGCGCTCTCCGCTCAAGTGGCGGATATAGGGGACCAACTCCTCCACGATGTAAGAAAACCAGCGCTCGTGATTCTCGATCCGCCAGCGGTTGTCCGCGCCCTTGGCAGCCCAGGCGATATCGTCCATAGTATCACAGGAATACACCGTGCATTTTCCGGACTCGATAAAGGGCGCCCAGTGGTCGATCATTTTGAAATTTTCAAAATCGAAGAACCGTCCGCTCTGGCAGGGGATAAAGAGGACGGGTCGACCGGTGTGACCGTAGACCTTGAACTCCATATCTCTGCCTAAGTGGCTGCTCCAATGCTTAAAATAACGAATCTCCATATTATAACCCCAAACAATCCATAAAAATGGGAATCTGCTTTTCCCAGGACGCCTCGCTGTGGTTGCCTCCGGGCACCACCCGCATAGCGAGGTTCACCCGCTTGCTCAGCAGCAGGTGGCTGGCAGACATCAGCGCCTCGGCATTGGCAGCGTGATTGTACATTTCCTCGCTGCCGTAGTCCATATAAATGCAGGTATCATTTTTAATGTGGGCTCTTGCGATAAGCTCGATAACCTTGCCCGTATCCACCCAAATACTGGGGGACAGACACGCCGCTCGCTGGAATACATGGTTATACACGCAGCAGCCGTAAAGCGCCATAAGGCCGCCCATGGAAGAGCCGGCGAGGATGGTATTCTCCCGGTCCGGCAGGGTACGGTAGTTTTCGTCGATAAAGGGCTTCAGTTCTTTTGTCAGCCAGTTCATATAGGTCCGACCCTTGCCCTTGATCCTGCCTAAGGTGGCATTTTCAAAGTTGATAGGCGAGTATTCACGCAGACGATTATTGCCCTCGTGGTTACACTCCACAGCCACAACGATCAGGTCCTTCTTGGTCTGGGAAAGGAACTTGCCCATACCCCAGGACTTGCCGTAGGTGGCATCGCTGTCCAGAAAAACATTATGCCCATCGAACATATACATCACGGGATAGCGTTTCTTCGGCGCCTTATCATAGGAAGCCGGCAGCCAGATATAAGCCCGGCGGGTCTTGGTGCCGGAGAGCTGGGGGATCGTAACGAGCCATTTTTTCAGCATAAATCCTTTGATTCCTTCCCTTTTCTTACCCTTAAGTATATCCGCAAAAGGGCAGATTGTCAACGCAGCATAAACACAAAACCAGCCGGGGAAATCCGGCTGGTTTTTAGTATTAATGTGCCCCTACGGCCTCATTATAGAGCTTATCGAAGGTTTTGTCCTTCTTTCCGTCGGCATTATGGTAGGTGGGGACCATCTTTGCGACCAGCGCGTCGATGTCCTCCCGGTTGTTATACGCCGCGTCCATCAGTTCCTTCAGCTGCACCAGGAAGGTATCCAAATCGATGGCAATAGGCGTTCCGATATGAATGAGATCATTGGAGGTCTTCTTGAGGCCCTCCTCCGCCATCAGCTTCTCTTCGTAGAGCTTTTCGCCGGGACGCAGTCCCGTATAGACCACGGGGATATCCACATCCGGCTTAAGACCGGAGAGCTTTATGAGGTTTCTGGCAAGATCGTCGATCTTTACAGGCACGCCCATATCCAGCACGAAGATCTCGCCGCCGGCGGCATAAGTGCCTGCCTGCATCACAAGGCTCACTGCCTCGGGAATGGTCATAAAGTATCGGATGATATCGGGGTGGGTCACGGTGACCGGACCGCCCTTGGCGATCTGCTTTTTAAAGAGGGGGATCACAGAACCGTTGCTGCCCAGCACATTTCCGAACCGTACTGCAGCAAACTCCGTCCGCAGGGTCGAGTTTTCTTCCATACCCAGCATACCGGCCAAATCGTCCACATGATGGGTAAAGAGCACAGGAAGCTTGTCTGCTTTCCCGGAGCGCACAGCCGCGTCAAAGCTCTGTACTACCATCTCGCAAAGGCGCCTGCTGGCGCCCATAATGTTGGTGGGGTTCACCGCTTTATCGGTAGAGATCAGCACGAACCGGCTGCAGCCATGTTTCATTGCCGCATAGGCGGTCTTGTATGTACCGATCACATTGTTTTTGATTGCCTCACAGGGGCTTGTCTCCATCAAGGGCACATGCTTATGGGCAGCTGCATGGTAGACGATGTCCGGATGATAGGTAGAAAAAACGCTATCCAGCCGTCTGCTGTCACGCACCGAACCGATCAGCACCTTGAGGTTCAGGGAGGGATGCTTTTCCCGCAGCTCCTGCTCAATATCATAAGCATTGTTTTCGTAGACGTCAAAGATAATCAGCTGCTTCGGCGCGCAGGCAGCCACCTGCCGGCACAGCTCACTGCCGATAGAGCCGCCGCCACCGGTAACAAGGACGGTCTTACCACCGATCTGCCGGTAAATCCCCTCCATGTCGACCCGGATAGGGGGTCTGCCCAGCAGATCCTCCACCGCCACATCCTGCAGATCGCGGATGGACGCGTCGCCGTTTACGAACTGATACATACCGGGCAGGTTCTTCAGCTCGCAGCCGGTCTCTTTGCAAATATTCAGAATGTCCCGCTTATCCTCCGCAGATGCGGAAGGAACGGCCACATAAATCGTATCGATCTTATATTTCTGGACGCTCAGGAGAATGTCATCTCTGCCGCCTACCACAGGCACGCCTTCAATGGAGCGTCCCCATTTATTAGGGTTATCGTCAATAATGCAGCAGATGCGCACTTTCTTCTCTCTCATGGTCAGCGCATCCCGCAGGATCATCTGACCGGCGTTGCCGCCGCCAATGAGCATGACACGCTCGGAAGAAGCGCCGCTCTGGCTGCGTTTGCTCTTTTCCAGCAGAATAAACCGGTAGGAAAAGCGCACGCCGATCAAAAACAAAAACTGCAGCGCAATACCGATGATAAAATAAGAGATGGGCATTCTGCCAAAGAAGATGGAAACCGCAGCAACATGGAAAATGCCCGTTACCAGCGTTGCCAAGCCAACGCGCATCAGTTCGCTGAAGCTTGCAAACCGCCACACGCTGTGGTAAAGCCGGCATCGCAGGAACACCACCACGCATACCACGGTGTAGATCGGTGCAAATTTCAAAAAGATGCCCAAAAAGGTCATAGGAATCGCAGAATACACGCAGTCAAACCGGAACCACAGAGCAAGACCAAACGCGAGATTCACTGCGACAATATCGTAGATTACCAGCAGGATCGCAATGATCTGCCAATGCTCTAATTTTCGTATGGGATTTCGCATTCACTTCTCCCCTTTTTCATTATCTTCCGCTGATTCTTATCCAAGTACATGCGCCCACATCCGCAAGCGCGTCGCGCACATCCGCCGGGAGCTTTGCCATAGCCGCCCCAAGATTTGGCGCTCTGTTTGACAGGTTATGGCAATCGGAGCCCAAATACCGGGCAAGTCCGCTGCCGAGCCATCTCTTTGCTTTTCCCCGGCGCTTCCAGTCCAGAAGTGCCGCGCCATTTAACTGCGCATAAAGTTCAATCGACAGGATCTCGCTGAGCATATTTCCGCTCTGCATAGACCAATATCGGTCAATATGTGCAAGGATCGGCGTGATGCCCCGGGCGCACAAGCTCCGCAAATCCCGCAGGACCTCGCTGCCCCACTTATGAAAAGGCAATTCCAGCAGCAGATACCGGGATCCCCCCAGGCAGAGCATTTCGATTCCCTCTGTGCGGCTTATATCCGGATAGTAGGCCACTTCCGCGCCCATACAAAGCTCCGGAAACGGACCTGCGTCCGCCTCCATTGCCCTGTCAAGCACTTCTTTTGCGCGTTGCCGCCGGGCGAGGAATTCCTCTATGGATTCCTCTGCATAAAAATGGGGTGTCAGGCACACTCCGCAAACCCCTTGGGCATAGCTTTCTTTTAAGGCCGCCACTGCCTCACAGGCATCCTTGCAGCCATCGTCCATTCCGGGGAGGATATGGCTATGAAAATCATATAATTTCTCAGCCATGTCCGTTTCCTCCTAAGACTTATTTATAATAATGCTTGTAGTATTTTTCCTTTTTCCGGGTACCGCCGTTGAGTACAAAGCCGATCACATTTGCCTCTGCCATGGTCATTTGTTTCATAGCCTCGTTCACATCTCTGTGACGGGAGACCTTTTCCAGCACCGCGATCAGGTAGCCGTCAATGTGCTTGGAGAGGATCACTGCATCGGGGACACTGTTGACCGGGGGCAGGTCTACGATCACATAATCGTAGATCTTCCGCACTGCGGACAAGAGGTGCTCTAACTGCTTTGCTTCTAAAAGTCCGGTGGGATCCGGAGGGATGCTGCCTGCGGGCAGCACGTGGATACCATACTGCTCCACATTGCGCACCGCTTCTTCGACCTTGGCTTCTCCCACCAGGAAGTCGCTGAAGCCGGGCTCGCTCTTAAGTTCCAAACGACCGGCAACGGTGGGAAGCCGCATATCCGCGTCGATGAGCAGCACCCGCTTGTCGATCTGCGCTAAGGAAATTGCCAGGTTAATGGCTGTTGTACTCTTGCCCTCCGCGGGAGAGGGGCTGGTAATGCCGATACACTTGCAGCCGGTGCCGGGCAGAGAGAACATCACATTGGTACGCAGCGCCTTATAGGCTTCCTTTGCCCGAAAAGGGGTCTTATCCGAGAGAATAAAGCGGGACTGACCCTTGTCTGTAAAGTTAGGAGTCTTTTCTTTCGTCTTCATAGGGTCTCACCTCACTGCTTTCCGTAGCCGTATTTTTTGTAACCGTAACGGTCACCCTTTTCAAGCTGTGCCATATCGGGGATCTTACCCACCACGACTATATCGTAGCGGCTCTCCAAATCCTCGCTGCCCTGGACAATGTCGTTGATCAGTTCCAGTATCACGAAAACGGCATATGCCAGCACCGCACCGATCAGCGCAAAAAGGACAGCCTTTTTACTTGCATTGGGAGAGAAGGGAGACGTAGGTCTTACAGGATCGTCCACGATCTGCATGGAGCTGCCTTCCACTACCCGGGCAACATGGTCCGGAGCCACCTCCGCGATGGCGGTTGCCAGGCGCACAGCTACCTCCGGATCCGCCGCGGTAACATACACACGGATCAGCGCAGCCTTCTCCGGCATTTGGGTGGAAACCATTCCGGAAAGCGTTCCGTAAGAGTAGTCCAGTCCACAGAGCTTTGCCGCATCGGTAAGCACCGCGCGGCTGGCAATAATTTCGTTGTATAAGTACATCAGACCAATGGATGCGTTCAGGTCACCGGTATTGGTGGAATCCTTATCCTCGGTAGCCACACGGTTATTGACATAGGCAGAAAAGTCTGTGCGGTAAAGAGGGGTCACGCAGGTCTTGGTGTAAATAAAGCTTGCAGCGCCCACGATGATTGCAGCCAGAGCAATGAGCCAAAACCGCTTGAAAAAAACCTCCACAAAGCGCCAAAGATCAATGCCGCTTTCTTCCTGTACCTTCTTCTTCCAATCGTTCATGGATTCTTGTCCTCCATCGTTTAAATGGTGAATGCGCATACTTACGCAATTTATCACTGTATATAATACTACAACTCCCCAGTCTTTGCAACAAAATTTTCTCTTTTTCCCGCTGCCCCTTGTTTCCTTTTTCCCCCTGTGATAGAATAAACAGCAAGAAAACGATTTGGTCAAAGGAGGCAATTTCTATGATCGACAAAAAATACGCAGATTACGCCTGGGAGATGGCGGAAAAGGTTCTTGCCATTGACTCCCCCTCCGGCTACACGGAGCGGGCATCCGCATGGCTGAAGGAGGCTTTTGAATCTCTCGGTTTTTCTGTAACACTGACCCAAAAGGGCGGCGTTTTGGTGGACTTTGGCGGCGAAGACGCAGAAAACGGCTTGATGCTGGCTGCCCACGCGGACACTTTGGGCGCGATGGTCGCAGAAATCAAGGGCGACGGACGTCTGCGGCTGACTCCCTTGGGCGGTATGAGCGCTAACAACGGCGAAGCGGAAAATGTCCGGGTCTACACCCGGGACGGCAAAGTCATTGAGGGTACCCTCCAGCTTTGCAACGCGTCTGTCCACGTAAACGGTGACTACTCCTCCGCAAAGCGCAGCTTCGACACTACGGAAGTGGTGCTGGACGAGGATGTAAACTGCGCAGACGACACAAAGAAACTGGGCATCCAGGTAGGCGACATTGTCTGCTTCGACCCCCGTACCCGCCGCACCGCATCCGGCTACCTCAAGAGCCGTTTCCTGGACGACAAGCTGTCCGTCGGTATTCTCCTGGGTTTTGCCAAGTATCTGTCCGACAATAAGATCACCCTCTCCCGCCGCACCTGGGCACACATTACCGTATACGAAGAGGTTGGTCACGGTGGCTCCGGCTCTGTACCCCAGGGCGTAACCGAGGCCATCTCCGTGGATATGGGCTGCGTGGGTAACGGTCTGCAGTGCACCGAGCGGCAGGTCTCCATCTGCGCTAAGGATTCCGGCGGTCCTTACGACTACAATGTGGTCGGAAAGCTCATTGATGCCGCAAAGCGGACCGGCGCGGACTACGCGGTAGATGTATACCCCCACTACGGCTCCGATGTGGAGGCTACCCTCCACGCAGGTCACGACATCCGTCACGGTCTCATCGGCGCCGGCGTCTACGCAAGCCACGGCTATGAGCGCAGCCACATTGACGGCATGCTGAATACCCTGAAAGTCCTCTGCGGCTATTTAGATTGCTAAGTAAAAAGTAACCCCCGCTCGGGTTCGAGCGGGGGTTTTCTTATTCTTCGTCATCTTCCGGCTCGTCGTCGGAATCTTCTTCGTTCTCTTCGTCTTCCTCGGTTTCCTCGTTTTCTTCTTCCCAATCGGTTTCTTCGTCTTCCTCGTCTTCAGGGAAGTCCTCCGCCGGCAAGATTTCCTTGGAAGCCTTTTTCGGAGCTTTCTTTTCCTCTTCTTCCGGCAAAGCTGCCTTGTTTACAAACAGGTTTTCCGGGTTGTGGACGCGGAATGCCTGCCACACCAGGATCACCACCGCGGCAAAGCAGGTCACCGCCGCCAGAAGCTGGCTGACCCGAAGCACTTCGCCCAGCTGCTCCTTGAAAATGTAGAGGCTGTCTGTCCGCAGACCTTCGATGAGGGTTCTGCCAAGACCGTACCAGGCAACATACCCCAGGGCGATCTGTCCGTCATACTTGCGCTTTTTGGACAGGAAGTGGAGCGCTACAAAGCCCACTGCGTTCCAAAGGGACTCGTAAAGGAAGGTGGGGTGGTACGCTGCCCGGACGCCGGTGATGGGGTCCGCAACGCTCATACCTAAGAACATTTCCGTAACGCCACCGTGGGCCTCACGGTTAATGAAATTGCCCCAGCGACCGATGCTCTGACCGATGAGGAAACCCAGCGCCACCAGGTCCAGCACCGCGCCTAAGCTTACCTTCTTAATGCGGCTGAACGCAATCACGCCGATGGCAGCGCCGATAACGCCGCCGTAGATGGCGAGACCGCCATTCCAGATGTAGAGCATACTGATGGGGTTGTCCCGATACTGGTCCCACTCGAAAATGCAGTAATACAGACGGGCGCAGACGATGGCAAGCGGCACGATAAAAATCACGCCGTCCAAAATATCGTCCTGCTTCAGTCCGAACTGACGGCTGCGCTTTAAGCCGTACCAAACCGCCAGGCACAGACCGATAGCGATGATCACACCATAAAAATAGATGCTAAGCGGTCCGATCTTCAGGCCCACCGGAGGGTCGATATTGATGCCCAAAGCATCAAAGCGGATAGGGTTGTTTGCGGGAAGCCACTGTATCATACATTTTCCTCCTCTGTTGTAGGCTCGATGACGGAAAGGCACATTCTCTTTTCCGTGACCACCTTGCCGATAAATTCCCGGATGTCCTCCCGGGTGATATTTTCATAAAGTTCGGGGAAACAGAAATAATCCACCCCGGTAAAGTGATAGGCGCAAATGCGGAAGCAAGTGGAATCAAACCGATCCAGACCCCGGATCCGTCTGCCCATAGCGCTTCGCTTCATCCGCAGGAAATCTTCCTCAGAGATGCCGGTTTCCCGGAGCACCTTCGCCTCCTGCAAAATGGCATCCCGGACCTTTTCGGGGTAGTCGCTGTCGCCGCCGCAGACGAGCTGCGCCATACCGTCCATGCAGTCGATACCGCCGCCGAAGGAAGTGTCGATCAGCCCCTGCTGATACATACGCAGGTATAGTCCCGAAGACTCGCCGAACAGCGCCTCCGCAGCAAGATCGCCGATAATCTCCTGCCGCGCCATCTCCCGGCCATCGATTGCCGCCTCGCACTTAAAGCCAAGCTGGAACATGGGCATAGAAACTTCCATCTTTTCCCGTTTTTCCTTTGCCGTCCGCTCCATGGTCTCCTGCCAGCTGCGGCAGCGCTCCACCTTGGGTGTTGGGATATCCCCAAGCTGCTTTTCTGCAATGGCGCAGACCTCTTCCGGGTCCACATCACCCATAACGCAAAGAAGCATATTGCCGGGATGATAGAATGCCCGGTGGCATTTATGGAGCGCCTCCGGGGTAATTTCCGCGATGGACTCCTCCGTACCCAGGATAGGTACGCGGATGGGGTGATTGTCGTAGGATAGCTCCATCAGGTTCTGAAACACCCGGGAATCTGGACTATCCTTATAAATGCCGATCTCCTGACCGATAATACCCTGCTCTTTCGCAACACTCTCCTGCGTAAAGTAAGGTGTGGACACAAACTCTAACAGAAGCTTCAGGCATTCTTCAAAATGCTCCGTGCAGTTAAAGTAGTAAGCAGTCATAAAGAAGCTTGTGAAGGCATTGGGGTAAGCGCCCATTGCCGCAAACTCCGCGCTCACATCTCTGCCGCCAGGCATATCGAACAGCTTATGCTCCAGGTAATGGGCAATGCCGTCGGGGACGCGGAGCTTTTCGCCGTCCAGGGTAAACTCCGTATCGATAGAGCCGAAATCCGTGGCAAAATACGCCACTTTCCGCTGAAATCCCGGGCGGGGCAGCACAGCGATCTGCAGACCGTTCGGGAGGGTATGGATGAAAAATTCCTCGCCCAGCTGGGGGTAGTTGCGCTTTTCCATCACTGCACCCCCTTAAGATAGTACTCCGTGTGGAGCGTAAGGGTCTTGGCAGCATCCACCACCTGCTCCTTTGTTACCCGCTCCACTGCCTTGAGATATTTGTCGGGCGTAAGCATCGCCTGGGTAAGACTCATCACGCTATAGTAGTCCTCAATGCCGCCGGGGCTATCGTGGACGCCCTGCAGAGCGCTGATAAGCCCCTGCTTTGCGGCAAGGAGCTCTTCTTCCGTAATATCGCCGGTCTTGCAGGCATCCAGCTGCCGCAGGATCTCCTCTCTGGCAACCGGCAGCTTTTCCTTTTCCACACCGGCGGTGATGAGCATAATACCCTTGCTGCTGCGGTAACCGGAGGAAATATCATAGCAAAGGGAGAGCTTCTCCCGGACATTCATAAATAGCTTGCTGGTCATACCCCCGCCTAAGATCATATTGCACACCTGCATAGCAGCAAACTGGGGATCCCGTATGGTAACAGGGGTGGTAAGACCCATACAAAGGCGTGCCTGGGCAACATCCATCTCCTCGGTGTATACGCCGCTGCCGCCGTCCTTGAAGGGCGTTTGAACAGGGAGCGCCTGGTACTCGGTTGCCAGATTTACGCACAGAGGGCGCAAAAGCTCCGCTACTTTTTCCGGCTGCTCCTCGCCCACATACCAAAGCGCCACCTGGCTGGTAGCAAGAATCTTTTTGTACTGGGCGTAGGCGCTTTCGGCGGTAATCTCTGCCACATCCTCCGTCTCCCCCAGGCGGGAGATGCCGTAGGGATCTTCCTTGCACATTTTGCGGATTAGCTGACCTGTGGCGTAGGAACGCTTATCATTTTTCCGGCTCTCCAAGGTGGAGATCAGGTTTTTCTTTTCACTTTCCACAAACTCCCGGGAGAATGCGCCGTCTTCCAGCACGGGATGCAGCAAAAGCTCCTCCAAAAAGCCCACCATAGGCGCTAAGATCTTGTCCCCCTGGAGGGTATAGCGGTCGGAAATAAAGCTTGCATAAAAGCCAATGCCCTGGTAGTCGCCCATCTGGCGCACCAGCGCGCCTACGGACGCGCCGTAAAGGTCGTCCAGGCGGTTTGTGATTTGCCGCAGATCCGGCGCGCTTTCGCAGCCACGGAGCAACACCGTAGGGATCAGCGCGTTGACCGCTGCCTCCTGCCGGTCCATAGGACGCAGAAGCTGCAAACTTAAACAGCCTTGCTTGAAGCGGTTATCTGTAAAGCAGCGCAGGGTCACCCCCGGCTGCAAGGTAATTTCTGTGATCATAAGTACTCCTTGATAATATAGTACTCACTTATTATATACTCCCTTCCGGGAAATAGCAATGAATTTTCCGTAAAGAATCCCCCCGGCTTTTCAGCCGGGGGGTGTATCATTTAAACTTCCTTGCTCTTGGTTGCGATCTGCAGCAGGCACTTTGCGATGAACTCGTCGGGAGTCATTGCGCCCAGGTCCTCGCCCTTACGGGTACGGACGGACACAGTGCCGTTCTCCATATCCCGGTCGCCAATGACCAGCATATAGGGGATCTTCTCCATCTGCGCCTCACGGATCTTATAACCCAGCTTCTCGCTGCGGCAGTCGGTCTCCGCGTGGATGCCTGCAGCCTCCAGCTTCGCGGTCAGCTCCTTGCCATAAGCATGAGCGCGGTCGGTGATGGGCAGCACACGAACCTGAGTGGGCATCATCCACAGAGGCAGGGCGCCGGCATAACGCTCGATGAGGTATGCAAGGGTACGCTCGTAGCAGCCAAGGCTGGTGCGGTGGATGATATAGGGGGTCTTCTTCTGACCGTCTGCGTCGGTATACTCCATGCCGAACTTCTGAGCCAGCAGCATATCGATCTGGATGGTGACGATGGTATCTTCCTTGCCGAAGACATTCTTATACTGGATATCCAGCTTGGGTCCGTAGAATGCAGCTTCGTCGATGCCGATGGTGTACTCCACGCCCAGGTTGTCCAGGATGGTCTTCATAACCGCCTGTGCCTCTTCCCACTGCTCGGCAGTGCCTTCATACTTGATGCCGGCGCGGGCAGGATCCCACTGGGAGAAACGGAAGGTGCAGTTTTCCAGCATGCCCACGGTATCCAGGCAGTACTTGGCAAGCCCCAGGCAGCCCTTGAACTCCTCTTCCAGCTGATCGGGACGGAGCACCAGGTGACCCTCGGAGATGGTGAACTGACGGACACGAATGAGACCATGCATCTCGCCGGAATCCTCGTTACGGAACAGCGTGGAGGTCTCACCCAAGCGCATGGGGAGATCTCTGTAGGAACGGGCGCGGTTCAGATAGACCTGGTACTGGAAGGGGCAGGTCATGGGACGCAGCGCGAAGCACTCCTTCTCCTCATCCATAGGATCGCCCAGGATGAACATGCCGTCCAGGTAATGATCCCAGTGACCGGAGATCCGGTACAGATCCCGCTTTGCCATCAAGGGGGTCTTGGTCAGCAGGTAGCCCCGCTTCTGCTCTTCGTCTTCCACCCAGCGCTGCAGGGTCTGGATCACTCTTGCGCCCTTGGGCAGCAGGATGGGCAGGCCCTGGCCGATTTCTTCCACGGTGGTGAAGAATTCCAGTTCGCGGCCCAGCTTGTTGTGGTCCCGCTTCAGGGCCTCTTCCTGACGCTTCAGGTATTCATCCAGTTCATCCTTGCTGGGGAAGCCGATGCCATAGATCCGCTGCAGCATCTTGCGGTTGCTGTCGCCACGCCAATAGGCGCCGCAGGACTTGGTCAGCTTGA
>JAZSAB010000096.1:0-14283 GCA_045601675.1 Faecousia sp. | reverse complement strand
CCAACTTCAACGCCGGTACGGGAGGGCTTGTGACCCTGGTCGTGGTAACCGAATGCGCGCTCGTACAGATCGGGATCGGAAGTACCAACGAAGCCGCCGTCACCGGTGGTGATGGTCTTAAACACGTTCAGAGAGTACGCGCCCATGTCGCCGATGGTGCCGCAGCACTTGCCCTTGTAGGAAGCGCCGACTGCCTGGCAGCAGTCCTCGATGACATACAGGTTGTGCTTCTTAGCGATAGCCATAATCTCGTCCATCTTACAGGGGTTACCCAGCATATGAACGGGCATGATAGCCTTGGTGCGGGGGGTGATGAGAGCCTCGATCTTGGTGGGGTCGATCGTAAGGCTGTCGTCGATCTCAGCCAGAACGGGAACAGCGTTCATCATAGCGATGGTGGAGATGGATGCGATAAAGGTGTAGCCGGGAACGATAACTTCGTCGCCCATGCCGATGCCCAGAGCGGCCAGGCAGCACATCAGGGAGCCGGTGCCGGAGCTGGTAGCCACAACATGCTTGTGACCCAAAGTCTCAGCGATCTCGCGCTCGAAGGTAGCGACCTTACCCTGGAAACCGTCAACGCCGGGGGTGCCGTAACGGAACAGCGCGCCAGCCTCGATAACGTCCATCAATTCTTTCTTTTCTTCTGCTCCAAATACGTAGGAACCAGGACCTCCTGCCATAATAAAAACCTCCAAAAAATAAAAATATTTGCGGATGTCACGGGGTGCGTGAACACCCGCTATAGTCCAAAATCTATTTTATACCAAAACGAAATGATTTTCAAGAGACTTTTATGCACAAAACAGACGGCATTTTTGTGGTGGTTTTACCGAAGAAAGGGTGGCAGAAATTAAAGGTTGTCATTTCCGCCCCGATGGAGTAAAATAAATAATTGAGAATTGACAATGGACAATTGACAATTTTTGTTGTCATTGGTAGCGATAGAACCAGATACTGCCCCCTCTTTGAGGGGGCTGTCAGCCAAACAGGCTAACTGGGGGAGTGTCCCGTCGGACAAACGACACGCCCTCCGTCTTTGCCTTCGGCAAATCCACCTCCCTCAGAGAGGGAGGTAAGGGTCGTCTGCACAGAGAAGCGATGCAAGGAAAGGAGAATCCCTATGCAGTATATTGAAGTTACGGTGAGCACCGAGAAGGAGCGCCTGGAAGATGTGGCGGCGAAGCTGACGGCTGCGGGCTTTTCCGAACTTGTGATAGAGGATGGCGAGGGCTTTACCGACTTTTTGGAGGAAAACCGGGACTATTGGGACTATATTGATGAGTCCCTGGAAAAGGACCTGCAGGAGATGTCCGGCATTAAGCTTTATATAGAAAGCACCGACGCCGATTCCCTCTGCCGGCTGCGAAAGCTGCTTGAAAATACCGAGGGCGTAAAGAGCGTTGCCGAAAATCTCCTTGCGGAGCAGAACTGGGAGGAAAGCTGGAAGGACAGCTACCCCCCGCAGATCGTGGGCGAAAAGCTCATCGTCCTACCGTACTGGCACGAAAACAGGTCAGAGGACCGGCTGCCGGTGATCTTAGATCCCGGTCTTACCTTCGGCACCGGCGCCCACCCCTCCACCCAGATGGTGATGGAGGTCATGGAAAACAAAATTCGACCCGGTATGCGCTGCCTGGACCTGGGCAGCGGCAGCGGCATCCTCTCCATCGCGGCGCTGCGTTTGGGCGCTGGGGAAGCCGTGGGCATCGACATTGACCCCAAGGCGGAGGACATCGCCCGGGAGAATATGGCGTATAACGGATTTAAGGAGCAGTTTACCGCTCTTACCGGCAATGTGATCGGCGACAAGGCGCTGATGGCAAAATTAAAGGAAAAGCACTGGGATACGGTGCTTGTAAATATCGTGGCGGATGTGATCATAGCGCTGAGTCCGGTGCTGCCGGAGTTTTTGAGCGAGGACAGCACCCTGATCCTCTCCGGCATTTTGGATGTAAGGCTGAATGATGTGCTGGCGGCGCTGAAAAAAGCCGGTCTTACTGCCCTGGAGATCCGCCAAAAAGAGGACTGGCGCTGCGTCTGCGCCAAAAGGAGTAACATATGAATCTGCACATTCCCTACCGCACCCGTAAGAGCCTGCAGCGGATTTTCGTGATCTTGCTGGTGGTGGCGGTGGTGCTGACCCTTATATGGGCGTTTTGGATGCTTTGGCTCCAGCGCTATGTGATCTACACCCGGGACGAGGGTGCGAAGATCGACTTTAGCTTAAATCCCCAGCTGGAGGCGGGGGAGCCGGTGAAAGAGCCGGAGACTCCCACGGTGAGCATCTATTATAATGAGGGCGACAACGCCATCAATACCAGTAAGGACCTGGAGCAGCTGGGCGGCTACTACATCTCCGGCACGGATCTGGCGGAAAATATGGACGAGATCAAGGGACAGATCCGCAATCTCCCCGCCGGCACACCGGTGATGGTGGAGGTCAAGAACATTACCGGTAATTTCTACTATTCCTCCGCGGTGGCAAGCTACCGCAGCAGCTCTGTCGACACCGAGAAGATGGACGAGCTGTTGGAATTTTTGGATAAGAGCGGTATGTATACCATCGCCTACCTGCCAGCTCTGCGGGACTACAACTACGGCTTAAACCATGTGCCTGACGGTCTGCCCACCGCCGGTGGCTACCTCTGGATCGACGACGACAGCTGCTATTGGCTCAATCCCTCTTCCCAGGGCACCATCGCCTACCTGGTGCAGATCATCAATGAGCTCCGGGGACTTGGCTTTGATGAGGTAGCGCTGTACGATTTCTGTTTCCCGGTGACGGACTCCATCGTCTTTAACGGGGACAAGACCGAGGCGCTGACCACCGCCGCAAAGACGCTGGTCACCACCTGCGCTACGGACTATTTCGGCGTTTCTTTCGTGATGGATCAGACATTTACCCTCCCCGAGGGCAGATGCCGTATGTATAAGCGTGGCGCAACGGCCGCCGATGCGGTACATATCGCCGCGGAGTCCGGACTTGCGGATCCCCATATCCGGCTGGTATTTTTGACGGACAATCACGATACCCGTTTCGACGCCTACGGCGTCCTGCGCCCCTTAAGCGCGGCGCACTAAAAAATTGACAATTGACAATGGACAATTGACAATTATGGTTTATGTAAGGAGAAATGTTTGTGGAGAATCTGCTGAAACCCGGTTTTACCGCTGCTCAGGTCAACGCCATATCCAATTTGGGACTTGCCCACATCGGCGACGGCGTGTATGAGCTGATGTGCAGGACATATCTGTGCGTGGCAGGAGATAAGACCGTGCGCACCCTCCATCGGGATGCGGTGGACATGGTAAAAGCCACTACCCAGGCCCGGTTTGCGGACATAATGCTTCCCCACCTTACGGAAGAGGAAGCGGCATTTTTCCGCCGGGGCAAAAATGCCCACACCCACGCTGCCCCCAAGGCTGCCACCCGCCGGGAATATGCAAAAGCCACGGGTTTAGAGACCCTTTTCGGCGCGCTGTATCTGCTGGGTCGTGAGGAGCGGCTGAACGAACTTTTTGTTATGATTTTGAAAGAGGAACAAGATGGCATTTGATGCTTTTTTCTTAACGGCGGTGCTGGAGGAGCTTAAGGACCGCCTGGCAGGCGCCCGGGTGGAGAAGATCCACCAGCCGGGAAGAGATACGGTGCTTTTGCACCTTAAGACCCGGGAGGGTCGTGAAAAGCTGCTGATCGCCCCCAATCCCGCCGCGCCCCGGCTGCATCTGACCGGGTCTTCCCCGGAAAATCCGGATGCGCCCCCCATGTTCTGCATGCTGCTGCGTAAGCACCTCAGCGGCGCAAGACTTACGGACATCTCCCAGCCTCCCATGGAGCGCTGCGCGGAATTTACCTTCGATTGCATCGACGAGCTGGGCGACAGCGTACAGAAGAAATTAGTTGCGGAGATGATGGGCAGGACCTGCAATCTCTACCTTTTGGGTGGTGACGGTCGGATCATCGACTGTCTGCGCCGCGTAGGTCTGGATGAGACCAGCAAGCGCCCGGCGCTTCCCGGTATGTTCTATCAAGAGCCGGATAAGGTGGAAAAGCAGGATCTTCGCTATACGGAAGATTTTGAGGAATTTCTCCACACTCCCGGCGCGGACCGGCTTTGCGACCGCTTGATGGACACCTTTGGCGGTCTTTCTCCCCTGATTTGCCGGGAGGCGGCGCAGTTTGCCGCCGGCGATACGGAGGCAAGACTGGAAAATCTCGATGTTTCCCAGGTGGCGGAAAAGCTGGGGCTTTTCTTCCGGGAGCACCTTACCCACCCGGCGCCCTACTACTACGCGGCGCCCGATGGCACTCCCAAGCAGTTTGCCTACTGCCCGCTGCGGCAGTATGGGGAATATAAGCAGGCGGAGTCTTTTGGTGCGCTCATGGACCTTTTCTATGTGGAGCGCCACAGGAAAGAGGCCATGGAGCAGAAGAGCCAGACCGTGCGAAAGACCGTAAATAACCTCTGCCAGCGGATCCGCAGAAAGCTTGCGGTGCAGCAAAAGGAGCTGGAGGAGACCTACGACCGGGAGCGTTTGCGCCAGCTTGGCGACATCCTCACTGCCAATCTCCACCGTATGAAAAAGGGACAGAGCAAGGTCTCCGTGGAGGATTTCTACGATGAGAATATGGCTACCATAGAGGTCGCCATCTCTCCCGTGCTCTCTCCCCAGGAGAACGCGGCGAAGTACTACAAAAATTACTCCCGTATGAAGAACGCGGAGAAGGAACTTACCCGGCAGATCGCCTTGGGCGAAACGGAGCTTTCCTATCTTGAAAGCGTGCTGGAGGAGCTGAGCCGGGTGCGCAGCGACCGGGAGCTGGACGAGATCCGGCTGGAGCTGCAGGAGGGCGGTTACCTGAAACGGGACAGCGGCAAAAAGCGGATCAAGGCTGGAAAACTGCCGCCTATGCAATTTGAGTCTACCGACGGCTACCTCATTTATGTGGGCAGAAACAACCGGCAGAATGAGGAGCTGACCTTCAAGTCCGCCCGGAAGGACGATCTTTGGCTCCACGCCTCCAAGGTCCACGGCAGCCATGTGATCATCTCCTGCGGCGGCACCACACCGCCGGACGATACGGTGACCCAGGCGGCGCAGCTGGCGGCGTATTACTCCGAGACCGTTGGGGGACAGAACATCCCCGTGGATGTGACGCAAGTCCGGCAGGTCAAAAAGCTGCCCGGCGGCAAGCCCGGCATGGTGATCTACCACACCTACCGCACCGCCATCGTAAATCCCTACCCGGACATCGTCGTCGACGAACTGAACGCAGAAAAACGCGAGGGCTGACCCTCGCGTTTTTTAATTGACAATTGACAATGGACAATTGACAATTTTCCCGAAACGGAAACCTTATCCGTAGGGGCGAGTCTTCTAAAGAACTCTTGGCGCGATCGCGCCTTAGAGGTCTTAGTGCATAGCTGTCCCGCCCAAAAATGATCGCGGAATGGAAGAAGGGAGGGTCAAGAGCCTCCCCTACATATATTGCAGAAATCTTGCAGATACAAATAATTGTCCATTGTCAATTGTCAATTGTCAATTGGAATAAAGAATAAAAAGAGAGGCTCTTGCCTCTCTTTTTATTCTTTATTCTTGGGTTTGTGGTAGCGGCGGTGGTTTCTGCGGTGGGGTTTCTTGGGCGCGTTTTCGCCCTCTGCCTGAGGCGCGTTTTCCGCCGGCTGCGCTGCTTTCTGCTCTGCGGGCGCCGCGTCCTGCTTCTTTTGGTTGCCCTTGCCCCGGTTTCTGCGGTTGCGGGATTTTTGCTCCTTGGGGGCTTCCGGCTCAGCGGTCACATCGTCGGCGATGGTCTCCTCGCTGTAACGGAACTTAACGGCGCTGAGCACCGGCGCGTCCTCCTCGGGCAGCTCTTTCTTGAACAGCCGCTTTTCCTTGCCGCCGGAAATGGGCGCCAGGTCCGCGGGGATGGGGGGGTCGGTCTTCTTCGCCTTGCCGTTTCGCAGCACGGCGATCTCGGTGTTTGCGAAATTACCGATGGCCTCCGGACGGTCCTCAAAACGGACCTTTACCCGCTGACGCTGCAGGTCCAGCTCAATGACCGTGCCTCTGCCGTCGGGGGTGTCCACGAAGGATTCCAGCTTGGGACTGGTACGGATCAGGTCCCCGTAGGCCTCCTGCTCGTACTTCAGGCAGCACATAAGACGGCCGCAGGTGCCGGAGATCTTGGTGGGGTTCAGACTCAGATTCTGGGTCTTTGCCATCTTAATGGACACGGGCTGGAAATCATCCAAAAATTCCGTGCAGCAGAAGGGTCTGCCGCAGATGCCCAGACCGCCCACCATCTTCGCCTTGTCACGGACGCCGATCTGCCGCAGCTCGATGCGGGTGTGGAAATGGGAGGCAAGGCTCTTTACCAGCTCGCGGAAGTCAACGCGCTCGTCGGCGGTGAAGAAGAAGAGGATCTTGCTGCTGTCGAAAGCATACTCGGCGCTGACCAGCTGCATATCAAGACCCTGCTCGGTGATCATCTCCTGGCAGATCTCGAATGCCCGCTGCTCTTTCTTGTGGTTTTCCTCGGCAATGCGCTTATCCTCCGCCGTTGCCATACGGACCACCGGGCGCAGGGGGGCAACGATGTCCTTTTCGGAAACCGTGTGGTTGCCGGCGGCGCAGCAGCCGTACTCCGGGCCCCGGGCGGTGTCGATGATCACATAGTCGCCCTTTTCGTACCGCTTTCCTGCGGGGTCGAAGAAGTAGCACTTCTGACCGGGGCGAAACTGAATATCTACCACCTCAACGGTGGCAGGGGTGTTTTCGTTCATTGGGGTAACTCCTTATCTATTGCAGGGCGTGCTCCAGCCAGCCGCAGACGGCGGCTACGGACACATTGCCCTTTGTATACAAAATTGCGGTTTGCAGAGTCTGGATCGCATCCATCAGCTCCCGGCTGCTGCGGCTGCGGCTGATGCGCCGGGCAGCGTCGCTGGGGGTATCCATACCGGAGCGGCAGACCAGGGCACTCTGCACCAGGCTGAGCCATTGCTCCAAAACCGGGATGACCTGATCCCGTTTCCATTTCTCCATGGGCACCAATGCCTTTAAGAGAATGGCGGGGTCTTTTTTCTCGAAGCTTTCCGAGAAAAGAACGGTCTGGGGCGCATCTGCCGCGCCCTCATCCAAAAGCGCCAGTGCCTGTCCTAAGTAGCCGCCGCTGCGGACTATGGCTGCGGCAATATCCTCGGCGGACGCCTGGGGAAACCGGGCGCGCAGCTCCGTCTTCAAAGTGCTTTCCGGCAGACCTGTCAGGCTCAGTTGGATGCACCGGGAGCGCACCGTGGGAAGCAGCGCATTGGGGTTTTCCGCCAGCAGGAAGAAGACACCGTAAGCCGGCGGCTCTTCCAGCACCTTTAAGAGGGCATTTTGTCCCTCTACGCGCATCTCCTGGTCGATCATATAAATCTTCCGGGCAGCCTCATTGGGGCGGACAAACATATCGTCCCGGACATCCCGGATGATATCGATGGGCAGCGTCTTGTGCTCCGGGTCGTTGACGGTGATAAAGTCCGGGTGGGCGGCGTCCATTACCTTGCGGCAGTGGCTGCAGGAAAGGCAGGGTTTTTCTCGTCCTTCGCAAAGAAGCGCCGCGGCAAGGTAGTTTGCCAGGGTGTGTTTTCCGGAGCCTTTCGGTCCGGTGATGAGATAGAAATGGGCGGTGCGGCCGCTTGAGATACTGCGGCGAATATTCTCTTTCAGCCGCTCGTTTCCCAGCAGTGCAGTGTAGCCCATAGTTCCTCCAGGTGAATTGAAAGTTTGAAAATTTAATTTGTCATTGCGAGGAGCGTAGCGACGTGGCAATCTATGGATCGTTGTTTAGATTGCCACACCAGTCTGCGGACTGGTTCGCAATGACAAATAAGTGTGCCCTATTGCGGTGCCCGGCATCTTCGTCGGCGCGAACGCCTTCCTCATCTGCCGACCGCGGCTATTGCGCTCGGTCGCTTTATCTGCCACCGGCAGCGCTTCCTCGCTTAACCCCACAGAGCAGACAGCATAGGAATGACCTGCTTTTTGCGGCTCATGACCTTAGGCAGGAATGCGGCGTTTTCCTTGGGGGTAACATTGAATGCCTGCTGGACGATCTCCTCGTCGCCGACGAACAGGATCTGGGTGCCTTCCAAAAGCACATCGGTGAGCATCAGGATCATCATGGAAAGACCCTTTTCCTTTACGCTCGTTTCCATGAGCTGCATAAACTCGTCCTTGCGCTCCAGCATCTTGGGACTGTCCACGCAGGTGACCTGGGCGACGGCCAGATCGTGACCGGCGATATGGAACTCCTTGTAGTCGGAGAACAGAAGGTCCTTGGCGCTGCGGTTTTCTAAGGACGCGGAGAAGATCTGCTGACCCAGGTCCTCCAGAGAAACGTTGGCGATTCTTGCCATGCGCTCGGCGGTGCGGATGTCCTTTTCCGTGCAGGTGGGGGACTTGAACATGACCGTGTCTGAGAGGATGGCGGCTGCCATCAATCCTGCCATCTTGGCAGAGGGCAGAAGACCTTTGTCCTGGAACATGCTTGCGATGATGGTATTGGTAGAGCCAACAGGCTCGTTGCGGACATGGATGGGGTTGGTGGTCTGGATGTCTGCCAGACGGTGGTGGTCGATGATGGCGATGATCTCTGCCTCTTCCAAACCGGGAACGGACTGAGATGCTTCGTTGTGGTCCACCAGCACCACTCTCTTGCGGCGGGGACGGATCAGATGATACCGGGTCAGCACGCCCACGACCTTTTCCTGCTCATCCAAAATGGGGTAGCAATGCTCACGGAAACGGAGCACCTGCTCCTTCACATCGTCCAGCCGGTCTTCTAAGTGGAAGCACACCAAGTCCTCCCGGCGGCAGATCTTGCCGATGGGGGCGGACTGGAACAGACGCCGGGCAGCGCGGTAGGCGTCAAAGGGGGTGGAGATGATGCAGGTGGTGGTGGGGAAGGTGCGCAGCTCCTCGGGAAGCTCCGCCTGGCAAAGCACCAGACAGCGCACATTCATTTCCAGGGCTCTGCGGATCATCTCCGGCTGATGTCCGCAAAGGACCACGGAGTCGGATTTGTTGAATAGCAGGTTTTCCTGCTCCTGGGGCAGGGCGATGACCACTTCACCCCAGATGGTGTCGGTGGATTCGCCGGCTGCGTTCAGAATACGACCCTCCAGCACGGAAAGCACATTAAAGAGAGGAACTTCCTCCAGCGTGCCGGTGTTAATCAGCTCCATATTGTAGCTTGCCACATTTTCGCGGGACAGCATGCCGTAAAGGGTGCCGTCGTCCTCCGCCACGGGCAGCGCGGAGATCTTGGGGTTTTCCTGCAGGGCGGTCCAGGCTCTGCCGACGGTAACGGCGGGGCTCAGAATAGGAGGCGTGTCGAAATCCAGGTCACGGACCTGGGTGTACATATTGTGGATGCGCTTGGGAGGCGCCACGCCGAAATTATCCAAAATGGTCTGTGTTTCGTCGGAAACGTGACCCAGGCAGGCGGCTTCATATTCCCGGTCGCCCAAGGCGTTTCGCAGGGCGGCGTATGCCATGGCGGCAACGATGGAGTCGGTGTCCGGGTTGCGGTGACCGGTTACGTAAATGGGGTCCATAAGATTACCTCCTGAAATTTCGGGTATTCTAATCTGTACCGATACCTATTCATCATCATTATATCCTCGTTGAATGAAAATAGCAAGGGAAAATCTTATATTGCTTTTTGATGGGCATACCGATATAATAAACTGGATAAGGACTAAATGAAATGAGGAGGATGTAACTATGGCATCCAATCGAATCGGAAGAATCAACGAAGAGATCCAGAAGGAGCTGGCAAGTCTTATTCGGAATCTGAAAGACCCCAGAGTCCAGGATACCATGATCTCCATCACCCATGTGGAGACCACCCCGGATCTGCGTTACGCCAAGGTCTACGCAAGTTTTTTGCAGGAAGAGAAGGCGAAGGATGCGCTGAAGGGACTGAAATCCGCCTCCGGCTATCTGCGCCGGGAGCTGGGTCGGGCATTGCAGCTGCGCTACACCCCGGAGCTGCAGTGGGCGCTGGACGATTCCATCACCTACGGCGCGAAGATGCTGGAGCTCATTAACTCTCTGGATAAGGGAACAGAAGATGAAGAAGAATGATGTTTTGAATTTCCTCCGGGAAAAGGACAATTTTCTCATCCTGACCCACCGCCGTCCCGACGGCGATACCTTAGGCAGCGCTGCCGCGCTGTGCCGGGGTCTGCGGCAAAAGGGAAAGAACGCCCGGATCTTAGTAAATCCCGAGATCACGGAAAAGTACGCCTATCTCCCGGAGGGTCTTACGGCGGAAAAGATTTCCGGGGAAGATGTTTTGGTTGCGGTGGATGTAGCGTCCCCCGGAATGCTCCCCATGAACTTTCCCGAGGGCGCTCAGGTCAGCCTCCGCATCGACCACCACGGCAGCGCCACCTCCTTTGCGGAAATAGAGCTGGTAGAGCCGGAAACCGCCGCCTGCGGCGAGATCATCTACGATCTTCTGATGGAGTTGGGGGTCACTTTGGATGCGCCTATCGCAAACGCTCTGTACATTGCCGTGTCCACGGACACCGGCTGCTTCCGCTACGCAAACACCAAGAGCCACAGCTTCCAGGTAGCGGCGGCCTGCGCAAAGGTAAGCGGCGACATTTTTGCTATCAATCAGAAGCTTTTCGATACCAACAGCCTGGGCAGATTGCGGATCCAGGGTTGGATGACGGAAAATGCCCGGTTCTATCGGGACGGAAAGGTCTGCGTCTGCGCCATTCCCCTGGCGGTGGAAAAGGAACTGGGCGTCACCGAGGACGATATGGAGAACATCTCCGGCTTCCCCCGTTCTATCGAGGGGGTCTGCGTGGCGGCAACGCTCCGGCAGCAGAAGGACGGTCTTGTGAAGATCTCTGTCCGGGCTGTACCCGGCTATGATGCCTCTGCCGTCTGCGAGAAATTCGGCGGCGGCGGACATAAGGGCGCGGCAGGAGCCAATCTGGATCTGCCTATCGGGGAAGCTGCGGAAAAGGTCGCTGCGGCGATCCTGGAGTTATATTGTTGAGAATTTAAACGTAGGGGACGGCGCCCTCGACGTCCCGTTTCGGCAATAAGGAATTGCGGGTCGTCCAGGGGCCGACCCCTACATCGCTCAGAATGACAATAGGTAAGAGGTTATTATGAACGGAATTGTGATCGTGGATAAACCTACGGACTGGACAAGCCAGGATGTGACCGCCCGTCTTCGCCGGGTGTTCCAGACCCGGCGCATCGGTCACGGCGGAACGCTGGATCCTATGGCTACCGGCGTACTGCCGGTGTTTGTGGGGCGAGCCACCCGGGGCGTGGAGTTTTTTGAACATGCGGGGAAGACATATGAGGCGACCCTCCGCCTGGGATTGACCACGGACACCGAGGACATCTCCGGCACGGTGCTGACGGAAAACGCCGTTTCGGTCACCCGGGAGCAGCTGGAGGCGACCCTGGAAAATTTCCGGGGGGAGATCGACCAGATCCCGCCTATGTACTCCGCCCTGAAGGTGGACGGACGGAAGCTCTGCGATTTGGCACGAAAAGGTCAGATTGTTGAGAGAAAACCGAGAAAAATCACGATTTTTACCTTAGAATGTTTGGAATTTAACGGACAGGACGCAAAGCTCCGGGTGGAGTGCTCCAAGGGAACCTATATCCGTACCCTTTGCAAGGACATTGGCGAGGCGTTAGGCTGCGGCGGCTGTATGGCAGCGCTGCGGCGTACTGCGGCGGGGGAGTACACTGCGGAGGAAGCTGTTTCTCTCCGGGAGCTTTTGGAAACGGAAACACCGGAAAAATACCTGCGGGGCGTAGACACCATGTTCCGTAATTACCCGGAGGTGGTGCTTACGGAAAAGCAGGAGACCCGCTGCCGCAACGGAAATTCTTTTTCCATCGACCTGCCTGACGGTACATACCGCGCCTACGGCAAGGACGGCAGTTTTCTGATGCTTGCAAAGGTTGAAGACAAAGTTATGTCAACCATTAAGAGCTTCTTCGAGGTAGAAGGATAGGAGAACTGGCACGGCGTGAGCCGCGACTGAGAGGGAACAATGAGAGAAAAAACTATCTACGCTCTGGGTTTTTTTGACGGGGTGCATTTAGGACACCAGGCGCTGCTTGCTGCCTGCCGGGATTTGGCGGAAAAGCATGGCTGCAAGGCCGGTGTCGCCACCTTTACCGGACATCCGGACACCCTGGTTTTGGGAAAGACCCCGGCACTTATCAATTCGGCGGAGGATCGCCGGCGGCTTCTTATACATTATAATATGGATACGATCCTGGAGCTGCCCTTTGACCGGGAGCTGATGCAGATGCCCTGGCAGGACTTTTTCCGTATGCTCCGGCAGGAGCATAACGCGGCGGGCTTCGTCTGCGGCGAGGACTTCCGGTTCGGAAACCGGGGCGAGGGAACGGCGGAGCTACTGAAAGAGATCTGCAAGCAGGAGAACATCCCCTGCGCCGTTGTGCCCCAGCTGAAAATCGGCGAAACGGCCGTATCCTCCACATACATCCGCACCCTTTTGGAAAAGGGAGAAATGGAAGAGGCGGTACGCTTTTTGGGGCATCCCCACATCCTGACGGGTGTGGTTGCCCAGGGAAAGGGCCTTGGTCGCACCATCGGCATTCCTACCGCAAACCTCTTTCTTCCGGAGGGCGTGATCTGCCCCCGGTTCGGCGTGTACGCCTGTAAGGCAACCGTTGAGGGAGAAACCCGCCTTGCGGTGACCAACATCGGCACCCGCCCCACGGTATCCGGTCAGGGCATTACCGTAGAGCCCTGGATCCTGGACTTTGAGGGCGACCTCTACGGAAAGGAACTTACTGTGCAGTTCCACGCTTTCCTGCGCCCGGAGAAGAAATTCGATTCCCTCTCGGATTTGCAGGCGGAAATTTGGAAAAACGCCGAAAAAACAAGGCTTCTCCTGGAAAATTCTTAAATTTTTCTCTTTACTTTTGGGAAGACTTGTGGTAAGATATTCGGGCTGACTGCGGTCAGACATCAACCCTTTGCTCAGTTGCGGGAGAAACCCATTCGGGATTCCACTGACCCCTACTTGGCAAATCGGGAAATATTTTATAAAGGTGGAAAACATCATGATCCTCAAGGAAAAGAAGACCCAGGTCATCCTGGACAACGCAACCCACGAGGGCGACACCGGTTCCCCCGAGGTCCAGGTCGCTATCCTCACTGCCCGTATCAACGAGCTGACTGACCATCTGCGTGTGCACAAGCACGACAACCACTCCCGTCGTGGCCTGCTGATGATGGTTGGTAAGCGCCGCAACCTGCTGGACTATCTGGCAAAGAAGGACATCAACCGTTACCGTGCGCTGATCGCTAAGCTGGGCATCCGTAAGTAAGAAAGCATTGAGGGCGACGGCAACGTCGCCCTTATTTGTTTTCGCAGTCCAATCGGGAGATATTTAGCAGTTGAATGGGTTGTCGAGCAGATCGACAGTCGATTCAAGTGCTAAACCTCCCGAAACACAATAAAAATATAAGGAGGAAACACTAATGATTACTCGCAAGCAGTATCCCAACCATCACGTTTACGAGATGGAAATCGGCGGCCGTCCCTTTACCGTAGAGACCGGCCTGGTGGCAGAGCTGGCAAACGCTGAGTGCAACTGCCGTTACGGTGACACCGTGGTCCTCACCACCTGCACCTGCAACCCTATCCCCAAGGCCGGTATCGACTACTTCCCTCTGACCATCGAGTTCGAGGAGAGAATGTACAGCGTTGGCCGCATCCCCGGCTCTTTCAACCGTCGTGAGGGCAAGCCCTCCGAGCGCGGCATCCTCAACAGCCGTATCATCGACCGTCCCATGCGCCCTCTGTTCGACGAAGAGCTGCGTAACGACACCGTCGTTACCTGCACTGTCCTGGCCAACGACCACGAAAACCCCGTGGAGATCGTAGCTTCTCTGGGCGCATCCATCGCCATCGCATCCTCTGACGTGCCCTGGAACGGACCTGTCGCTACCACCAATGTTGCCCACGTTGGCGACAAGTATATCGACAACCCCTCCGCTGAGGAGCGCGACGCCTGTGACTGCTTCGTGTGCATCTCTTCCACCTTCGAGAAGGTGGTTATGATCGAGACCGAGGCAAACGAGGCTCCCGAAGCCATCGTTTACGAGGCGATCCGCATCGCTCACGAGACCAACATGGAGATCGTCAAGTTCATCAACGGCATCGTTGCTGAGATCGGCAAGCCCAAGTTCACCTTCGAGAAGGCTGC